>JAPWVC010000007.1 GCA_028275195.1 Candidatus Acetothermia bacterium | reverse complement strand
AGAATGTCCTCTGCCTCTCGGGTGACCATCCCCGGCTGGGGGACCACCCCCAAGCCAAAGGGGTCTGGGACCTGGACTCGATCCAGCTCATCCAGGCATTGAAGCAGATGCGGGACGAGCGGAAGCTCCTCTCGGGGAACGAGATCCGCGGGGAGGTCCCACTCTTCATCGGCGCGGCCGCGAACCCCTTCGCCGACCCCTTCGAGCTCCGGGTCCTCCGGCTGGAGAAGAAGATCAAGGCCGGGGCCGACTTCATCCAGACCCAGGCGGTCTTCGACCTCCCCCGGTTCAAGCGGTTCATGGAGCTCGCGCGGGACCAGGGGCTGGATGAGCGGGCCCACATCCTCGCGGGGATCATACCCCCCAAGTCGGCCGGGATGGCCCGCTACATGCGGGACTATGTGGCCGGGGTCCGCGTCCCCGACGAGGTGGTCCGGCGGATGGAGGACGCCCGTGACGCCAAGGAGGAGGGGATCGCGCTCTCACTGGAGATCATTGAGCAGATCCTGGAGATCCCCGGGGTCCACGGGGTCCATATTATGGCCGTCGGCTGGGAGGAGGCTGTCCCGGAGATCGTCTCCCGGGCCAAACTCCTCCCCAGGCCGATCGTCTAGCGAAGGAGGGCTGATGGGAGAGAAGATCTTGGTCGTGGACGACGATCCCGATGTGCTCGAGGCGCTGAAGGTGGTCCTCGAGAGCAAGCCTTATACGGTCATCACGGCCCGGGACGGGCTCGAAGGGCTGGAGAAGGTCCGCCAGGAGGCCCCGGACCTGATCATCCTCGACCTGTTGATGCCGAAGCTCGACGGCTTCGGGGTGGTGAGGGCCCTCAAGGAGGACCCAAGATACGCCAAGTATAGCCAGATCCCGATCCTGATCCTCACCGCCGTCCGAGAGGAAGCCTCCCGGAGGCGGTATGAGCTGGAGACGGGCCTGGCGATGGATGTGGACGACTATGTGGAGAAGCCGATCGCCCCGGAGGAGCTCCTCCGCCGGGTGGAGAAGCTCCTGGCGAGGGCGAAAGCCGGGAAAGGAGGAGGCTGATGCCGAGGCGCCCGAAGATCTTGGTCATCGACGATGATCCCGACTTCGTGGAGGCGACGAGGGTGGTCCTGGAGAGCGGGGGCTATCAGGTGCTGGCCGCTTACGACGGGAAGACGGGCCTGGCCAAGGTCCGGGAGGAGCGGCCCGACCTGGTGATCTTGGACATCATCATGCCCGAGGAGGACGGCTTCAAGGTCTGCGAGGCGCTCAAGGCCGACCCCAAGCTCGCCGAGATCCCCGTGATCATCTTGACGAGCCTCTCGGAGCGCTGGAGCGAGGTGACCCTCTCCGTGGCCCAGGGGCTCAAGCTCGAGGCTGAGGACTACATCGACAAGCCGGTCGAGCCGGAGGAGCTCCTCCGCCGGGTCGAGGCGCGCTTACGAAGCGCCTCCGGCGATCCGAAAGGCAAGGAGGGATAAGATGCTAGTCTCTGAGCGGAAGCCGTTAGAGGAGATCCTGGGGCTGCTCGAGCGCGAGGGCCGCCGGAGGCTCTTCATCCTGGGCTGCAACGGCTGTGCCGCGGCCTCCGGGACCGGCGGCGAGCCGGAGGTCCTCGAGCTGAAGGAGGAGCTCGAGCGGGCAGGCAAGGAGGTCGTTGGCTGGAAGGTCCTCGACTTCCTCTGCCAGAAGGGGCTGATCCGGGCCGGCCTCCGGCCCTACGAGAAGGAGCTAGCCGCGGCCGAGGCCGTCCTGGCTGCCACCTGCGGGATCGGGGTCCAAGCGGTGGCGGCCGTCCTAGAGGAACCAGTTTATCCTGCCTGCAACACCATCTCCCTCGGCGGGGTCCGGGGGGAATGGCCGGGCGCGGAGAGGTGCCTCGAGTGCGGCCAGTGCTTCCTCGGCCTGACCGCGGGGATCTGCCCCCTCACCGCCTGCACCAAGCAGTTGGTGAACGGCCCCTGCGGGGGAGCCAAGGAGGGGCGGTGCGAGTTCGAGCCCGATGCTCGCCCCTGTGGCTGGGAATTGATCTATGAGCGGCTGAAGAAACAGGGCCGGCTCGACCTCCTGCGGAAGAGCCCGCCCATCTTCAAGGACCATGCCAAGATGCAGCCGCCGAAGAGGCTGCGGCAGACCACCAGGTGGGCCGTGGAGTTGGAGGAGGTGGCGCGGAGATGAAGCTACGGGAGCTATTCCGCGAAGGGAGATTTGTGGTCACCTCGGAGGTCGGCCCCCCCAAGGGGACCGATGTGACCGAGATGCTCGCGAACGCTGAGCTCCTCCGCCCCTGGGTCGATGGGCTCAACATCACGGACCAGCAGTCCTCGGTGATGCGGCTCGGCTCGCTCGCGGCCGCCCATCTCCTGAAGGAACGAGGGATCGAGCCGATATACCAATTGACCTGCCGCGACCGGAACAGGATCGCCTTGCAATCGGACCTCCTCTCGGCCTGGGCGCTCGGGATAGAGAATGTCCTCTGCCTCACCGGGGATTATGTCTCCTTGGGGGACCATCCCGAGGCCAAGCCGGTCTTCGACTTAGATTCGGTCTCGCTCCTGGCGACTGCCAAGCGGCTCAATGAGGGCTATGACCTCGCGGGGAACGAACTTGTGGGTAAGCCGGACTTCTGTTTGGGAGCGGTCGTCACCCCCGGGGCGAACCCACTGGAGATGCAGCTCATCAAGATGGAGAGAAAGATCGCCGCCGGGGCGGAGTTCTTCCAGACCCAGGCGATCTACGAGCCGGAGAAGTTCGCCCGCTTTATGGCGGAGGCCAAGGAGCTGAAGCGCCCGGTCATCGCCGGGATCATCCTCCTCAAGTCGGCCGGGATGGCGAGGTTCATGAACAAGAATGTGGCCGGAGTCCATGTCCCGGAGCCGCTTATCGAGGAGATGGAGAGGGCCAAGGACCGGGTAGCAAAGTCCATTGAGCTCGCCGCCCGCTTGATCCGGGAGATCAGGCCCCTCTGCCAGGGGGTCCACATCATGCCGATCGGCTGGGAGAGGCATGTCCCGGCCGTCCTGGAGGAGGCCGGACTCGCCCGGAGACGATAATTTGATGAGGCCCTGGCGAAGCTTCCGTGCTCTTTGCTCCTCCCTCCGCGGGAAGCTCATCCTGAGCCTCCTGGCCGTCGTCCTCCTGGGGATCGCGATCTCCGCCTCGGTCGGGATCCGCCTCATCGGCGATACCGTGCTCGCCCAGGCCCAGAGCAAGGTCAAGCACGACCTGGCCGCGGCCTGGATGGTCTACAACACCAAGCTGGAGGAGATAAAGTCGGTGGTCGAGCTGACAGCGGAGAGGTTCTTCATCCGCGAGGCCTTCCGGACCGGCGAGCTTGGGCCGGTGCAGCGGGAGCTCGAGCGGGTGAGGCGCGAGCGGGGGCTCGACCTTCTGGCCCTCACCGATCGCAAGGGAGTGGTGCTGATCAGGACGAGGGAGCCCTATGCCACGGGGGACGACCGCTCGCAAGATGAGCCGGTCCGCCGGGCCCTGGCCGGTGAGGTAGTGGCCGCGACCGTGCTGATCCCGCGGGAGCAGTTGCTCCTCGAGGGCGCAGGCCTGGCCGAGCAGGCCCATATCGAGCCCCTCCCCACACCGAAGGCCAAGCCGCAAGCGGAAGCGGAGGTGACCGCGGGGATGGCCCTCCTGGCGGCCGCGCCGGTGAGGGACGAGGCCGGAAGGGTCCTCGGGGCCCTATACGGCGCGGTCTTGCTCAACCGGAACTACGAGCTGGTCGATAGGATAAAGGAGATCGTGTATAAGGGCGAGCGCTACCTCGGGAAGGAGGTGGGAACGGCGACGATCTTCCAGTGGGACCTGCGGATCTCGACCAATGTTCGGACGGCCGAGGGCGAGCGGGCGATCGGGACACGGGTCTCAGCGGAGGTCTACGACCGGGTCCTGAGCCAGGGCTTGCCCTGGACCGATCGGGCCTTCGTCGTCAACGACTGGTATGTCACGGCCTACGAGCCGATCAGGGACATCAATGGGGAGATCATCGGGATGCTCTATGTCGGACTGCTCGAGGCCCCCTATGCCAGGATGAGAGCCGAGGTCGTCTGGGCGCTCATCAAATACTCCTCCTTGAGCCTGGCCTTGGCCCTAGGGCTCGCCTTCCTCCTGGGGCGGAGGATCACCAAGCCAGTGGAAGAGCTGGCCCGGGCCAGCGAGGCGATCTCCCTCGGCCGCCTCTCCCAGCGGGTCGAGAGCCGCTCCGTGGACGAGCTGGGCCGGCTGGCGGCCTCCTTCAATCGGATGGCCGAGAGCCTCGAGCGGACCCTCGAGGAGAAGGATCAGGCGAATCAGCGGCTGCAGGACCTGAACCTCCGGTATCTTGAGCTGCTCGGGTTCGCGACCCATGAGCTGATGCAGCCCCTGGGGGTCCTAAAGGGCTACCTCACGCTGATGCGCGCCAGCGAGACGGGAGCCTTGGAGGGGGACCGGCAGCGGCAGGCCGTGGCGGCGATGCTCCGAAACCTTGACTCATTGATCAACATGAGCCGGATGTATCTCGAGCTCTCGCGGATCGAGAGCGGCGAGCTCGAGGTCCATAAAGAGAGGGTCAAGGTCCATCAGGATGTCCTTGCGCCGGTGATCGAGGATCTCCGGATGGAGCTGGAGCAGCGGAGGATGAGGCTCTCCCTCGAGGATGAGGGGGCCTGGCGTGAGCTGGAGCTCGAGGCCGATCCGCTGCTCTTGCGGATCGTCTTCGGGAACCTGATCGGCAATGCCATCAAGTATGGCCGGGAAGGGGGCGAGATCCGCTGCGGCTTCGAGGACGAGGGGCCTTCCTATCGCTTCCATGTGTGGAATGAGGGGCCGGGGATCCCCGCCGATAAGCTCGGGGTGATCTTCGAGAAGTTCGTCCGGCTCGAGCGAGAGGCCGGCTCGCGGGGGCGGCGGGGGACCGGCCTAGGGCTGTTCATCACCAAGGAGATCATCACCCGCCATGGCGGGGAGATCTGGGCCGAATCGAGCGAGGGCGAATGGGCGGAGTTCATCTTCCGCCTCCCGAAAGAGCTGAAAGAGGAGGAACGATGAAGAAGAAGATCTTAGTAGTCGATGACGAGCCCGATATGGTGGAGATGCTGAAGTTGATCCTGGAGAGCGCTTCCTATGAGGTGATCGCCGCTTACGACGGCCAGGAGGGGGTCGAGAAGGCCCGGGCCGAGCGGCCCGATGCGATCATCCTGGACCTGATGATGCCGAAGAAGGACGGCTTCCAGGCCTGCAAGGAGCTGAAGGGTGAGCCCGCGACCGCCGGGATCCCCGTCCTGGTCCTCACCGCCATCAGCGAGAAGCTCTCGCATACGAGGTATGCCAAGAGCATGGGGCTCGAGCTGGAGGCCGAGGACTACATCGATAAACCGGTGGACGCCAACATCCTGCTGGAGCGGCTGGCGAAGCTCCTGCGCCGGGGGTCATAGGGCCGCCTTAGCGGTGGCTCGTAAGAATCGAGCCTCCTAGCCCCGCTGCCTCCCTTGCCGCCCGGACGGTGTTGGCCAGGAGCATCGTGATCGTCATCGGCCCGACCCCGCCGGGCACGGGGGTGAGGTAGCCGGCCACCTCCTTGGCCTGCTCGAAGTCCACATCCCCCACGAGGCCCTCCTCCAGCCGGTTGACCCCCACATCGATCACCACCGCCCCGGGCTTGATCATCTCGCCCTTGATGAGCCGGGGGACACCCGCGGCCACCACCAGGATGTCGGCCTCGCGGGTCACGGCCCCGAGGTCCCGCGTCCGGGAGTGGCACATCGTGACGGTCGCCTGGCGGGCGAGGAGGAGCATCGCCACCGGCTTCCCGACGATGATGCTCCGCCCGACCACCACGGCCTGCTTCCCCTCGATCTCCACACCCGTGGAGTCGATCAGCTTGATGACCCCCGCGGGGGTGCAGGGGACGAACTTGGGGAGCTCATCCCAATACTTGGCCGAGAGGAGCTTCCCCAAGTTCAAGGGGTGGAAGCCGTCCACATCTTTCTCCGGGCTCACATGCCCGAGGACCTCCGCGGTGTTAAGGTGCTTGGGCAGAGGGAGCTGGACCAAAATCCCGTGGATCGCGGGGTCGCGGTTCAATTCCTCGAGCTGGGCGATCAGCTCATCTTGGGGGATGTCCGCCGGCGGGCGGAGGCCCCTGGACATGATCCCGATCTCGCCGCAGGCCTTCTCCTTCATCCGGACATAGACCTGCGAGGCGGGGTCCTCCCCCACCAGGACCGTCGCCAGCCCGGGGGTGATTCCCTTCCGCGCCAGCTCGGCCACCTCCTCCTTCAGCCTCTGGCGGAGTTCGGCCGCGACCTGCTTCCCATCGATGATCTTCGCGCCCATCGCCACCTCCTTCCACGCCTTTTAATTAGGCTAGCATGGGCCCCCTCCCCAGGTCAAACGGCCCTGAGGGCTGGGCAAGATGGAATTCAGCGGTATGGTCCCGCTATTCGCCCAGCTCTTGACAAAGGGTGCTTCCCAGTTTTATAGTAAGCCAAAAGGGGTTGAGATGAGATGCCCGGCCCTGGGCCGAGAGGCTCAGGAAGGCTGGGCTGAGAAGAGGGTCATTTTAAGCAGGGCTGGACTCCCTTGAGCTGGTAACTCCCCGTCGCAAGGCCTCCTTCCCCGCCCAAGCCCGCCGGGATCGGAAGGAGGTTCTATGCGCGTAGTAAAGCTTCTTGGTATCGGCGCGGCCATAGCGATCCTTCTTTTGGCCGCAGGGAATTCTGGACAAGTCAGGACAGTTGCGGCCCAGGCGGACTGCAACCGGACGGTATATGCCGGCGAGTCGATCCAACGGGCGATCGACAACGCTAAGCCGGGCGAGATCGTCTGCGTGAGGGCCGGAACCTACCAGGAGGGCTTAACCATCAACAAGCCCATCACCCTGCGCGGGGAGGGCCAAGGCCGGGTCACCATCGTGGGCTCGATCTCCGTCACCAATGCCGTCAATGTGACCTTGCAGGGTTTTACCCTCCAAGGTGGCCGCGGCCTGGTGGTCTTCAACAGCTCCTCAGTGACCCTTATTGATCTTGCCGTCATCGGGAGCGAAGCCGCCGGGGTGATGGTGAACAACTCTTCGGTGCAGGTGAGCCAGAGCCTCATCTCGGGGAACAAGCTCCAGGGGGTGCTGGTGGCGCTCAACTCCTCAGTCGCCTTGGCGAGCACGGACATCACCAAGAACGGCGGCGATGGCCTCGCCGTCTCAGCTTCCAAAGCGGAGATGCGTCTAAACTTCATCACGGAGAACCAGGGATGCGGGGTGAAAGCCGAGGGAGCGACTCTGACCGGTGGGAGCAATGTCATCAGGGAGAATGCCGGTGGCAACCTCTGTGGTGCTCCGGAGGCGCTCTTGGGCACGCCCTTGCCCGCGCCCACAAACCTGCGCATCAACACCCAGGATTGGACGAACCAGCCCCCACTAGTAGATTGGGACAACCCTGCGGGAGCGGAGGTGGTTGCGGCCTGGTACAAACTCGAGAGGGAGCCCCAGCACCGCTGGGATGGCATTCGCACCACCCAAAAGCCCATCAAGCTTGAGAACCTGCCCGAGGGGGAGCGGTCTGTGGTGATCTACTTATGGCTAGAGGATGAGAACGGCTTAGCTGACCCTCGCAATCGGGCTCAAGGGACCTTCACGGTGCGCATTGACCGGACGCCCCCACGCATTACTGCGACTTTCAATCCTCCTCAGCCTAGCTCCGGCTGGTACAACACGGACGTGACGGTCAGCTTCCAGTGCGAGGATGCTCTCTCCGGGGTCGCCAGTTGCAGCTCGCCGGTGACCGTCAGCCAAGAGGTCAAGGATCTCCAGGTGCGTGGGGAAGCCGTGGACAAAGCAGGCAACCGGGCCGAGCGAACCGTGACCGTGAACCTGGACAAGACCAAGCCACAGCTTACCCTTGGAGAGCCGCAAGGGACCTTGGGCAGCGAGGGGTGGTATCGCACGGATGTGGTCGTGCCGTATACCGCCACGGACAATCTTGCGGGCTTCAGTGGGGGGCAAAGGCAGCTGCAAGGGAGCGTCCGGAGTTCTGGAGAGGGCTCTGCGGTGAAGGTGCGCGTCCGGGTGGAGGACCTTGCAGGCAACGCTACGGAAGCCGAGGCCGGCCCGTTCAAAGTAGACCAGACGCCACCGACGATCAGAGCTGCTGTTAACCCCCAGCCCAACGCTCAGGGCTGGAACAACACGGACGTGACGGTACGCTTCGAGTGCAGCGATGCTCTCTCCGGGCTGGTGAGCTGCACGCCGCAGGAGGAGCGGGTGACCAGTGAAGGGGAGCGCAGGATCGAAGGTCGAGCTGAGGACCGCGCGGGCAACGTCCGCACCACCTCCGTCACAGTCCGCCTGGACAAGACCCCGCCCACGGGCTCGCTCACCATCAATGATGGAGCCGCCACGACGGGCTCGACCATAGTGACTTTGAAGATTCAGGCCAACGATAATCTGAGCGGGGTGGCCGAGATGCGCTTCTCCAACGACGGGCGGACCTGGAGCGACTGGGAGAGCTTCAGCAGCACCCGCTCCAACTGGGATCTAGCTCGTTACGGTGGCTCGGTGAACCAGAGGGGCCCCAAGACGGTCTATGCCCAGCTGCGGGACCGAGCGGGCAACGTCTCGCAGACCTTCAGCGCGACCATTCGCCTCATTGCCGCTACCCTCACAGGCCACACCGACCAGGTCTGGTCCGTGGCGTTCAGCCCCGACGGGCGGCTCCTGGCCTCCGGCTCCTATGACGACACGATTAAGCTCTGGGATGTGGCCACAGGCAGAGAAGTGCGCACCCTCAAAGGCCACACCCACGGTGTCAGTTCCGTGGCGTTCAGCCCCGACGGGCGGCTCCTGGCCTCCGGCTCCTATAAAGAGATCAAGCTGTGGGATGTGGCCACAGGCAGAGAAGTGCGCACCCTCACAGGCCACACCGACTGGGTCGCTTCCGTGGCGTTCAGCCCCGACGGGCGGCTCCTGGCCTCCGGCTCCGGTGACAGGACGATCAAGCTGTGGGAGGTGGCCAGTGGCAGAGAAGTGCGCACCCTCGAAGGCCACGCCCACCATGTCTTGTCCGTGGCGTTCAGTCCCGACGGGAAGCTCCTCGCCTCCGGCTCCTGGGACACGACGATCAAGCTGTGGGACATCAGCGATCTTTTAGGAAGGTGAGTTAAAAGGGGCCGGGGCCCTAGCCTGCCCCGGCCCCAAATGATGCGGTTCTCTCGCGATGAAGTTCGCCGAGCGCATCGCTTAGAGGGACCTCGAGCTGCTGGAGATGGGAAGCAGGGCGACCCCCGAAGAGGCACAGGCCGACCTGTACATAGCCTGCTAGGCCGTGATCGCGCTTTTTGGCGGAAGGCTGCCCTGGGCCGATAGCATTAGCATAACCACAACTCCTCGCCGATGGCCCCGGCTCGGGGCGGATCTGCCAGGGATATCCCGACCTGCCTATAGAATAGAGGTGCATATGCAGGCTCGTCTGGCCTGCCTCGCCCGCTAAATCGAGGAGGAGATCGGCGCCCTCTAGGGCAAGGAGAGGCCAGGCAATGTGGCTGCTAATGGGCGAGCCCTTCTTTCTCGTCGAGGGATCGGCTGAAAGGGGCTAAGAAGCTCCCTGTCGGGCCGGGTGCACCCCCTGCCCCTCTTGGGCGTAAAATTAAGCCTTGGCCATGATCTATCGCTACGAGAGGGCTGGCAAGATCATCACCCAGATCGGCTCGCTCCCCTTCCGCGATATAGCCAAGGCGGTCGCCTACAGCCTGGAGCACGACATCCCCTTCCTCCCGGAGCTCGTGGCCTTAGGGGATGCGATGCTCGAATACATCAAGGCCCCCGGGAGATTGAGCTGCCTTGAGGAGTTCAAGCGCCACCGCTTCGAGACCGTAAAAGTCCAGGTGATCGGCCCGGCCACGCTGATCCAGAGCGGCTATGAGGAGGGGGAAGCCCTCGCCAGGATCTATGAGCACATCTCGCGGATCCTCGATGGCTTGCGAGCCGAGGAGGTGATCCTCTTCCTCGATGAGCCGGCCCTGGGGTATGCGGGGTTCGACTACGACCGCCTCTGGGAGGTCGTCTGGGAGAGCCTCCCCTGGGAGGTGATCCGTGGGGTCCATGTCTGCGGGAACATGCAATGGGATGAACTCTTTGAGTCCGAGGTCGAGATCATCAGCTTCGATGCCTCGCGCTATGACATCACCAAGTATTACGACAGCAGGAAGGGGAAGCGGCTGGCCTGGGGGATCACCAAGCCCGAGCAGATCAAGGACTTTCGGAAGGGCGATCTGATCACCCCTCCCTGCGGCCTGCCTCCCAAGGCCTTTCCGGAAGAGGCGGCCGGGGAGGTCCTGGCCCTCCTCCGCGCCGCTGCTGAAAGGTATAGATGAGCCCCAACTTCAAGGCAACTTGCCATGCAGGGATGAGGATGCTATCCTCGGTCCGAGAGCGCCTTACTTAGCCTCAAGTGAAGGGGGTGACGATGATGAAGATGAAGCGCCGGGCCGGGCTAGCCCTGATGCTGATCTTGGCCCTTCTCCTCCCGGCCCAAGGCCGGATCGCAGGGGCCTCTCTTGGGGCCGAATGGGCCCTCACCGTGACGGTAGATGGGGCCGAGGCTCGGTTCACTCTCGAGGAGATCAAGGCCCTCCCGGCCAGGGAGATCGAATTCCATGGTCGCATCTATCGCGGCGCGCCCTTGCGGGCCCTCCTCGCCCAGGCGGGGGCCGAGATCGGCCGCCTGGAGGCAGTGGAGGCGATCGCCGCGGACGGCTACAGGCTCGAATACGAGCGGCGACTGGCCAAGAGCTTCGACTTCATCCTCGCCTACGAGGCGGATGGGGCACCTCTTCCCCAGGGAGAAGGCCCGGTTCGGATCGTCTTCCCCGGCGGGCGGAGCGCGCAGATGATGAAGATGGTGGAGCGGCTCATCGTCAGGTTGGGAGAGTGGCGCCTCACCCTAGTCGCCGAGGGGGAGCGGGAGTTCACCCTCTCTGAACTGATGCGGCTCCCCGCGCGAGAGGTCCAGGCCGATTCGGGGGTCTACAAGGGCGTCCCGCTCGAGGCCTTCCTCTTGGAGGCCGGCATAGACCTGGGGGCCGTCCAGACGGCGAGCGTGATGGCCTCTGCCGGATACTCAGTAGACTATAGCCGCGAACTGCTCCCGGAGCCGCTCCTGGCCTATGAGCTGGACGGCGGCCCGCTCCCCGCCGAGCTGGGGACGGTCGCCTGCCTCTTCCGAGGCGAAGTGCAGGTCCAGGCTGTCGAGCGGGTGATCTTGGCCTTCAAGGCTGAATAAACCGATGAGGAGGTGAAAGGATGGAGAAGCTAAGGCTGAAGGGGGTGGATCTGCGACTCCTAGCTGGCGTAGTGCTCTTCGGCTCGATCTGGGGAGCACTGGAGGCGACCCTCGGCGCGGCCCTCATCGCCTTACATGTCCCGCGCTTCGGGGCGATGATGGCGAACCTCGGCTTCTTGCTCATGGCCGCGGGAGTCGCCGTCTACAGGAGGCCGGAGCTGCCCCTGGGGATGGGGCTGATCGCCGCCTCGTTCAAGCTCGTCGATGCCGCCGCTTTAGGGATCTCGCCCCTCGCCCAGATGATCCTTAACCCGATGATCGCGATCGTCATGGAGGCCCTGGGCTTTACCCTGGCAATAGCCGCCCTCTGGCAGTGGTATCCGAAGAGGCTCCTGGCTCAGGCCGGGGCGGGAGCGCTGGGGATGATCCTCTACTACGCCGCGACTAATGCTATCTTCCTCTATCTTCTCCACCGCGGGAGGGGCGAGCTCCTGGAGAAGGGCCTTCTGGCCTACATTCTGGAGCACGGCGGAGTTGCTGCCTCGATCGCGCTATTCTCCGCCCCGCTCGGCCTCCGGTTAGGGGCGTTCGCAAGGCGAGGGATCGACCGGCTTAGCGAGGCTCATCCCCGGCTCCTCTATGCTGGCGGGGCCGCTCTCGCCCTCTTGTGTTGGTTTGCCATTGTCCGGAAGCTCTTCTGAGGAGAGGGAGCATGCCGCGGTGGGATGACCTCTCAGCCATAGTCCTGGCCGGGGGGCGGTCCAGGCGCTTCAAGAGCGACAAGGCCCTGCTGGTATGGGATGGCGAGCCCATGATTGTTAGGCTCGTCAGGCTATTGAAGCCCGAGTTTGCCACGGTCCTCGTTGTAACAGGGCCCACAAGGAGATATACGGCGATCTTGGATGTCCCGATCTTGGAAGATGCTGTGAAGGGGAAGGGCCCGCTCGGAGGGATCTACACAGGGCTGCTCGCTTCGCCGACCGAGGACAACCTAGTGCTGGCCTGCGACATGCCGCTCCTCGACCTACGGGTCGTCTCCCTGCTGGAAAGAGAGCGCGACGGCTGCGAAGCGGTCGTGGCCGAGGTCAACGGCCATCTCGAGCCGCTCCTGGGGATCTACAAGAAGAGCTGCCTAGCTCGAATCGCAAGGTCATTGGAGCAAGGGGCCCTGGCGGTTCACGACCTGTTGGCCTCGCTCCAGACGAGGGTGATCCCCGAGGCCAGGATCCGGGCGGTCGATCCGGAGCTGAGGAGCTTCGCGAATGTCAATACTCAAGAGGAGCTAGATCTCTGGCGACGACAGGAAGGGGGAGAGCGTGAAAGAGATCTTGACTACATGTCCTTACTGCGGAGTGGGGTGTAACTTCTACCTCCAGGTCGAGAATGGGGAGGTGAAGGGGCTCCGTCCGAGCAAAGAGCACCCGATTAATCAAGGGAGCCTCTGCCCGAAAGGGGCCACAGTCCACCAGGTCATTCATCATCCGTCCAGGCTGAAGAGGCCCCTGATCAAGGAGGGGGGCTCCTTCCGCGAGGCCAGTTGGGATGAGGCCTACGGGCTGATCACCGAGAAGTTCGGCTCATTGCTGGAGAAGTATGGCGGGGAGAGCCTCGGCCTGCTCTCCTCAGCGATGGCCACTAATGAAGACAACTACCTGGCCCAGAAGTTCGCAAGGGCTGTGCTCAAGACCAATAACATCGACCAGTGCGCCCGGCTCTGCCACGCCTCCACAATTGCGGGGCTCATCTCTTCTTTCGGCAGCGGGGCGATGACGAACTCGATCGCTGAGCTGGCCGATTCGGCTTGCTTGCTCCTCATCGGCTCCAATTCGAGCGCGGCCCACCCGATCATCGCGAATAACTTCATCAAGAAGGCCCTGCAGCGCGGCGCAGCGCTCATCGTGGCCGACCCGCGGGGGATCGAGTTAGCCAAGCGGGCTCTTGTCCATCTCCCCCTCAAGCCCGGCACGGACATCGCCTTGCTCAACACCATGATGAACTACATCCTCGAGGAAGGATTGCATGATGAGCAGTTCATCGAGGCCAGGACCGAGGGCTTCGAGCAGCTCAGGGAGGCACTGAGGAGCTACACCTTGGAGAGGGGCGCAGCGCTGACCGGCCTCCCGGCCGAGGATATCAAGAGGGCGGCCGAACTCTACGCCAAGAGGAAGCCGGCGAGCATCGTCTATTGCATGGGGATCACCCAGCATCAGATCGGGACAGGGAATGTGATCTCGATCGCGAACCTGGCGATGCTCACGGGCAATGTGGGCCGAGAGTCCTCGGGGGTGAACCCGCTCCGGGGGAAGAATAATGTCCAAGGGGCTTGCGACATGGGTGTTCTGCCGGAATACCTCCCCGGCTATCGCCCTATGGGGGATGAGGGGGCGCGGAGGGAGTTCGAGAGCGCTTGGGGGGTGCGACTCCCGGAATATCAGCGGGTCATCTGGTGCACGAGGATGTGGGATGAGATCCTCGCAGGGAGGCTGAAGGGGCTTTACATCATCGGGGAGAACATCGCGATCAGCGAGGCGAACCTCTCCAAGGTGGAGCGAGCCCTAAGAAGCCTGGAGTTCCTCGTCGTCCAGGAGGTCTTCCTCACCGAGACGGCCGAGTTTGCCGATGTCGTCCTGCCTGCTTGCACCTTCGCCGAGAAGGACGGAACCTTCACCAGCACGGAGCGGCGAGTCCAGCGGGTGAGGAAGGCCATCGAGCCGCTGGGGGAGAGCAAGCCTGATTGGCTGATCCTCTGCGAACTGGCCCAGCGGATGGGCTACCCGATGGACTACGACGGGCCGGAGGAGGTGATGGATGAGATCCGTCGCCTCGTTCCCTCCTACAGAGGGATAAGCTACAAGCGGCTGGAGGAGGGGTTCGGGCTACAGTGGCCCTGCCCGAGCGAGGACCATCCGGGGACAAAGTTCCTCCATAAGGAACGGTTCACTAGGGGGCTTGGGCGATTCCAGCCGGTCGAGCATCGGCCCCCCGCGGAGGAGCCGGATGAGGCCTATCCCCTGATTCTCACTACCGGTCGGATCCTGATGCAGTATGGTGCGGGGAGCTTCACCCGCCGCACTCCCTCTCTAGAGCGGGCCAACCCCGAGAACTTCGTGGAGATCAATCCCGAAGATGCCCGGAGGCTCAAGATAGCCGATGGCGATCGGGTGAGGATAATCAGCCGGCGCGGGGAGATCGAGGCCGTCGCCAAGCTGGCCGATATCCGCGTGGGGACGATCTGGATGCCCTACCTCTACAGGGAGTCCCCGGCCAACCGGCTGACGAACGACGCTCTGGACCCGATCTGCGGGATACCTGAATTCAAGGCCTGCGCCGCGCGGATCGAGCCGAAGAAGTGAGCAAGGGATCAGTAAAGGAGTCCGACCTAAGGGCTTTCTGGTCATCCAAACTCTCCGGAAGAGAATACGAGAGCACGGACGGAAGGATCGTCAGGGTCAAGTTCCCCGGCTTCGAGAATGAGGAGGCCGGGCCGGACTTCCTGAACGGACTTATCGAGGTGGAGGGCCTCGAAATCTCCGGGGACATCGAGCTCCATCGCCTGGAGAGCGATTGGCAGGCCCACGGCCATCATCAAGAGGAGAGCTATCAGAATGTCATCCTCCATGTCGTCCTCCAGGCCGACGGCCCTCAGGCCGAGACCATCGCTGGGAAGCGAGTCACTACCATCTCGCTTGCCCAGAACCTCGGGGAGCGCCTCCCCTCGCTCGTGGAGCTGGCGAAGGAGGAGCGAGAGTGGGCCCTCCCCTGCCCCGCGAGTCCGCCCTTCGAGGAGATTCATCGCATCCTGGAGGAGCTGGGGAGAGAGCGCCTTCGGAAGAAAGCGGCGAGGTTTAAAGAGGCCCTCGGTGAGCGAGGCGACCTCGATCAGCTAATCTACGAGGGGCTGGCCGAGGCCCTCGGCTACCCTAAGAATAAGGGGCCGATGGCCGAGCTGGCCCGTCGGCTCACCTTCGCCCGGGCTAGAGAGGAACCGGAATTAGAGAAGCTGACGGAGCTGCTCCTCTCCGAGGCCGCAAAGGTCAAGGGCTGGAGCAGCCTGGGCATGAGGCCGGCGAACCTCCCCCGCCCAAGGATCATGGGCCTGGCCTCTTTGGTCTTCCGCTTCCGGGAGGAGGGGCTTGCCAGGCCCTTGCTCGCGGCCTTAGCCGAGCCAGAGGCCCCGACGCTGCTGCCCAGGCTCTTCACCGTCAAGGGGCTGATCGGGCCCGGCCGGGGAAGGGTCATCGCCATCAATGTGGCCCTCCCGATCGGGCTGGTGACCCTCCCTGAGAGGGAGGCCAAACTCTTGGCCATCTGGGAGGCCCTCCCTCCGGAGCCGATGAATAAGGTCCTAAAAAGGATGAGGAAGAGGCTCCTCGACCACCTCGAAGGCGGGGAGAGGCTGCTCAAGCGGGCCCACCTCCAGCAGGGGCTGATCGAGCTCTACCAGCGCTATTGCTATCTCACATTATGCGGGCCATGCCCGATAAGGGCCGCGAGCGACCTGAAGGGCTGCTCACTCGAGGATCCTTAGGGTATCGTCCTTCTCCCGCCACTCGAACCGCTTGATCCCCTCCAGCTTCAGCTCGCCCTCGAAGAGCCTCCTCAGGATCAGCTTCCCCTCCTCGTAGCGGAACTCGATCACCCCTTCGGCCAGCTTCTCCTCGCCCTTCTTGACGGTGATCTCGCACATCGCTCTCTCCTCAACCTCCCTCTAGTCTAAAGGCTAGGTCAGATCGAGAGGCCCATCCCCCTCTTTCGGTCCATTGCCCTCCTCTCTTTGGCCTGGAGCTTGGGCTGGAGCACCTCCAAGATGAACTTGAGCGCCTCATCCTTGTCCCGGTCGAGGATGATCTCCTCGAGGCGCAGGGCCTCCTCAGCGCTCAAGCTGAGGGTGAGGGCCATTCCGGCCGGGCTCCCTTCAGGCATACATGACCTCCCTGAGCTTGAGGGCCGCGCGCTTCTTCTCGATGTGCTCGATCATCAGATGGGCGGCCTTGATCGGGTCTTGCTCGAAGGCGAACTTCCCCCCCACTGTCCCCTCCAGTTCCTCAGTGAGGAGCTTATGGAGCTTTTTGGAGCCGTAGATTTGGAAGGGAAAACCCAGGACGGTGAAGACCCCCGAGGCCACGAAGTAGAACCCGATCGCCACGGCCTTCTCGCTCATCCACTCCGGCGCGGCCCCGGCGACCGGAAGGTCGGAGATGTCCTCGCCGAGCCCGCCCTCGTTGACCACATGAGTGAGGGTCATCAGGATCCTGGAATTATCGACGCAGGAGCCGACATGGAGCACCGGCGGTATCCCCACGGCCTCGCAGATCTCCTGCAAGCCCTTGCCCGCCAGCTCGAAGGCCACCTCCGGCCGGAGGAGGCCGTGCTTGGCGTCCGCGATCGCCGAGCAGCCGGTCGTGACCACCAAGACATCATGCTTGATCAGTTCCTTGGCCATCTCCACATGCGCCCAGTCGTGGGTGATCTTGGGGTTGTTGCACCCCACGATCCCCGCGGCCCCGCGCAAGCGGCCGTCGATGATCGCGTCGTTCAGCGGTCGGTAGGTGGCGCGGTAGGTGCCTCCCAAGAAGTTGAAGACCGACTCGGCGGTGAACCCCGCGATCAGGTCCATCGTCTCCTTGGGGATGAAGGGCTTCCCTGAGCGGCGGGAGAAGTTCTCCACCCCGAGGCGGACGATCTCCTTGGCCACCTCCAAGGCCCGCTCCTCGGAGAATTCGATGTGCTCCACCCCGGGGAATTTGGCTTTGGGAGAGGTGGTGACGAGCTTGGTATGGAAGTGCTTGACCAGGTCCGCCAGGGCCGGCATAATGCACTGGACATCGACCATCATCAAGTCGACCGCGCCGGTCATGACCGCCAGCTCCTGCTGGAGGAAGTTCCCCGCGATCGGGATCCCGTGGCGCATCAGGATCTCGTTGGCGGTGCAGCAGATCCCGGAGATGTTGATCCCCTTCGCCCCCTTCTGCTCCGCCAGCTTGAGGAGCTCGGGATCTTGGGCCGCGGCCACCACCATCTCCGAGAGGGTCGGCTCGTGGCCGTGGACGACGATGTTCACTTTATCTTCTTCCAGGACCCCGAGGTTCACCCTGGCCCGGAGCGGCTCGGGTGTCCCGAAGAGGATGTCCTGGAGCTCGGTGGCGATCATCGACCCGCCCCAGCCGTCGGCGAGGGCGCACCTTAAGCCCTGCTGGATGATGTTCCGGTAGTCGGTGTCCACCCCCATCGTCGTCCGGTGCATGATCTCCACGACCTCACGGTCGATCCCGCGAGGGATAATTCCGAGCTCGCGCCAGCGCTCGACCCGCTTCTTCGGGGCCCGCAAGGCCAGCTCGAGCTCCCCCTCTTGCTGGCCGAAGTTCGCCAGGGCCCGCTCGGCCAGAGCTTTAGCGATCTCACGGTCGCTCGCCCCGTCCAGGCCGATCCCGTAGGCCCTTGCTACCTCGCGGAGCTTGGCCGGGTCCTTGATCCGGTAGTCGCTCTCCTCCGAGGCGGCGAGGAGCAAGGCGTGGGCCACATCCCGCCCGTGGTCGGAGTGGGCCGCCGCCCCGGCGGCGATCATCCTCGCTAGGTTTCTCGCGGCGATCGTATCGGCATCGGCCCCGCAGACCCCCACCCGCGGCCCCTTCCCGAAGGGGTCGATCCGGCAAGGGCCCATATTGCAGATTCGGCAGCAGAGGCCCAGTTGGCCGAAGCCGCACTGCGGCCGCTGGAGCTCATACCGCTCCCAGGCCGTTTCCAGATGCTCGGCCTCGGCCCGCTTCAGCATCTCCCAAGACGCATGATCGATAGTCCTCTCCTTCGCCATTATCGCCTCCTCCTGATTGATAATGACTCCAAAATTATAGCCGATCTAGCCGGCGCGTGCCATCTTCATCCTGAAGGCCCGGAGATAGGAATCGCTGTAGATCTCCTTGTTCAGGATCAATTCGGCCGTGGCGATCGCGTCCAATAGCTCGCTATCCATGACATTACAGACCGCGGCATCGAGCCCGAAGGCCATGGCCATCACCAGGAAGGTCCGGGTGATCAGCCCCCTCTCGGCGGCCTTGGAGCAGATGTTGCTCAATCCCACGGAGATGTGGGGCGGGGGATCTGAGAGCATCGTATACTGCTGGATCGCCTCCAGGACATTCTTTACCTGGGCCTGCATGAACTTTATGGGCATGAGGATCGGGTCGAGGAAGATCCTCTCCGGGGTGAGACCGGCCTCCACCGCCGCGGCGAAGATCTTCGCCCCGTTCTCGACCCTGCGGGCCACATCCTGAGGGCTTCCGCGCTCATCCATCGCCACCCCGATCAGGCTGGCGTTGTATTCCACTGCCAGGGGGATCAACTGCTCCAGCTTCCGGTCGTCGGCGGTAGTGGAGTTGATCAAGACCGGCCGGCCATCGAGGGCCTTCAAGCCGGCCTTGATGACCTCGACGGTCGTGCTATCGACTGAGATGGGGGTGGGGACGGCCTCCTGGACCGTCTCGACCAGCCAGGCCATGTCCTCCGGCTTCTTCGAGACCGCGCCGATGTTCACATCGAGGTAGTCAGCCCCCGCCTCGGCCTGTCGGCGAGCCCACTCCTGGACCGGCCTTTTGTCCTTCTCCAGGATCGCCTGCTTGATGTCCTTAAAACTGGCGTTGATCCGCTCACCAATGAGGATCATCGGCCCTCACCTCCCATCGAGCCCCATGAGCTTTGCGATCGTGGCTTTGGTCGCCCGGACCGCCTCGGGGTGGCGCATGATCAGGATGTCGGCCCCCGCGAGGAGATAGACATAAGCGGTCGTGGCCTCCCAAAGTGGCCCGCGGAGCTTGGGATCACCCCACTCCGGGACCGGGGCCTTCGCCTCCTTGACTCCCCAGACCTCGATCCCGATGTCACATAATATGGGCATTGCCATCACCTTATCCCCCTTGAGCCCGGCGATCCGCGTCCGCTCCATGATGGAATAGACATACTCGATCCCGTAGCCCAGGGCCCCCGACTGGGGGAAGATCACGATGTCCTCGAGCTTGAAACCGGCGTCGAGCGCGAGGATGTTAACCTGCTTGGCGATGTTGATGTCCACGGGGGACTCGGCGATCAACTTGTGCTTGTAAGCGGTGCAGAGGGCCGTGAGGGTCTTGTAATTATCCTCGGTGATCGTCCCGAGGAGGCAATTCTCGCCCGCCACGGCCTCGGCCACCAGGGGGAAGACCTCATTGTCCTTCTCATCGTTCCCGCAGCCCCAGATGATCAACGGGACCCCGACCGATTCCAAGACTCGCCTGGCCGCCCGGGCCGCCTCCTCTGGGGACTTGTTCGCCCCGTTGGGGTCGCACCCCTTCAGGCGGAGGCAGACGAGCTCGGCACCATACTCGACGCATCTCTTGGCCCACTCCCCAGGATCGTGCATCACATCCGCGAAAGGCTCCTTTACGGCCTCAGGCCACTCCTCCCCGGGGATGTCCCAGACCTCCATCGCCACGACCGGTGGGTGGGGGATCGTCCCCTCAAAGTGATAGAAAGGCAACGAGGTGGCCCCGCCCACGGTGACGGTCGAGGTCCGGGTCCCGCCCTCATCCCTTGTGGCCCCGATCTTGACGGTATTGATCGGGTTCGGCCAGCGCTGCTTCACCTCGGGGATCTTTAGCTCCATACTATCTCAACCTCCTACTCAAAGAGCGTGCGAAGCCTTGCAGCCTCGCTCCTAGCGATCCATCGCTCTCTGCGGTTCTCCTATCGCTTCCAGTATCTGGGCCATCGCCCTCTTTGCCGGGGAGTCGGCCGGGAGCCCCTCGAGCGGCTGCCCCGCCAGTGCCAATCGGAAGAGGCCCTCATCGTGAGGGACCAGCCCGAGCAGGGGTAGGCCGGTCCGGGCCAGCTCCTCCTCCAAGGCCAATGAGAGCTCGCCAGGCACATCGTTCACCAGGAGATATCGCGCCTTGACGCGCAGCTTGAGCTTCTCCGCCAGCTCGCTGATCCGCTTAGCCGAGCGGATCGAGATCGGCTCAGGCTTGGCGACGATGAGCAGGGCATCGACATCCTGGGTCGTCCGGCGAGAGAGGTGCTCCATCCCCGCCTCGTTGTCGATCACGACATAGCGATAATTCCCCCGGAGCACATCGATGTATTTCCGCAGGATGTGGTTGACCATGCAATAGCACTTCGGCCCCTCGCCGTGGCCCATGACCAGGAGATCCACGCCCTCGTCCTCCACCAGGCACTCCTGGAGCCCGAGCTCCAAATACTGCTCCTTGGGGAGGCCCGGGGGGAGGTCGGCGATCCGCTCGAGGGTCTCCTCGCGGAGCTCCCCGACCGTCCGGGCGACCTTTAGCCCCAGAAGCTCGTTCAAGTTCGCATTGGGGTCGGCATCGACGGCCAGGACCGGGCCGGCCCCTCTCTCCTTGAGGAGCCCGATCAAGAGGGCGGCAAGCGTCGTCTTCCCCGTCCCGCCCTTCCCCGCTACGGCGATCGTAAAGGGCATCAAGATCAGACCCGCGCCTCCAGTCCCAGCCGCTTCGCCACCGTGGGGAAGAGCCCGAGGTCGGTGTGGGGGAGGAACTTGGCCGAGATGAACTCGTCGTAGTAATAGGGGTAGGTGATGAGGTCATAGTAGGTGACCGACTTTGAGATCTCATGGGCCCGGGCATAGGCCTCCTCCGAGAGGAGGGCCATCTTCGCCCCGATGATCGAGGTATTCCCCACGAACCGGATCCGCTCCAGTGGGATGTCCGGGATCAGGCCGATCATGATCGCCTTCTCCCGGTCGAGGTAGTTCCCGAACCCACCGGCGATGAGGAGCTGCTCGATGTCCTTGAACTCCAGCCCCATGGACTTGAGGAGGATCTTCGCCCCGGCAAAGATCGCGGCCTTGGCCCGCAAGAGGTTTTCGATATCCGGCTGGGTGATGACGATCTCCCTCCCGGTCTCCGTCCGCCCCGCGGGGACGAGGAGGAACTCGAGCTGGCCGTCCCGTTCGCGAATTCGAGGGGAGCTATCGGGGAGGAGCTTCCCCGAGCGGTCGATATAGCCGGCGGCGAAGAGCCCAGCTACGGCATCGATCAGCCCCGAGCCGCAGAGCCCCTTGGGCTTAGCGTCCCCGATCGTCTTGTAGCGGAGGTAGCCATCGGGTGAGAGCTCGATCCGCTCGATCGCCCCTCGGCTGGCCTTCATCCCGCACTTCACCCCGCTCCCCTCGAAGGCCGGCCCGGCGGAGGTGGAGCAGGTGAGGAGCCAATCCCGGTTCCCCAGGACGATCTCCCCATTGGTCCCGATGTCGATGAACATCGTCAGCCGCTTCGTCTGGTAGAGCCCAGTGGCCAGGATCCCCGCGGTGGTGTCCCCGCCGACCCAGCTCCCGATGATGGGCATGACATAGAGGAGCCCGCGGGGGTTGATCTTGATCCCGACCTCCGCGGCCCGGACCGGCGGTGGAGCTGCGGCCGCGGGGATGTAGGGGCTCTTCCGGATCCTCGTGGGGTCGAGCCCCAAGAGGAAGTGGAGCATCGTCGTATTCCCAGCGCAGCAGAGGGCGGTCACATCGCTGAGCTCGGCCCGGTTCCTCAAGATGAGGGCCGAGATCAGGTTATTGATATCACCGATGATCGCCTCATTCAGGGGCTTCAGCCCCTCCCGCTCGGCGTAGATGATCCGGCGGGTCACCTCCTCCCCGAAGGGCATCTGGGAGTTGTAGCAGGCCTCGGCATCGATCGTCCTGGAGGTGGAGAGGTCCACGAGGTGGGCCACGACGGTCGAGGTCCCGACATCGACGGCCAGGCCATAGTTTTGGCCCGCGCGGTCCCCCGGCTCGACCTGGATTACCTCCGTGGTCCCGCCCCGCCTCCCTAGGGTCACGGTCACCTTCCAGCCGCTCTCCCTCAATATTCTGGGGAGGGACTGGAGGACCTTGAGCCCCATCTGTATAGGCTGTGGGGCGGGGATATAGCGGCGGATCTCGCGGAAGAGCCTCTCCTGGTCCGCCAGGTTGTCCTGCAAGGTCGGCTGGGGGAGCTCGAGATATAACTTCTTCACCAGAGGGTCGTGCCGGAAGAGGGTCTCCTCCTCCGAGGCGGCATAGAGTGCCCGGAACCGTTGGGCGTCCTCGTCGATGAGGATCTGAGCCCCTTCGGCCCGCGACTCCGGCGGGATCAGGACCTCGACATCCCCGAGGACCTTGGTCTGGCAGGCGAGGGCATAGCCTCGCTGGATCTCCTCCCGGGTGAGCAGAGTAGTGGGGGCGGCCTCGACCTCTCCGCCCTTGATGATCACCCGGCAACGGCCGCAGATCCCGTCCCCGCCGCAGATCGAGGCGATGAAGATCCCCGCCTCCTTGGCGATCTCCAAGAGGGACTTCCCTCGCTCGGCCTCGACGGCCTCATTGTTGGGGTAGAAGGTGACCCGGACCTTCTTCATCGCTAGTTCGGGCTCCATTCGTTCCTCAGGAAGG
This sequence comes from Candidatus Acetothermia bacterium, assembly GCA_028275195.1. Taxonomy (GTDB): domain Bacteria; phylum Bipolaricaulota; class Bipolaricaulia; order RBG-16-55-9; family JANLFV01; genus JANLFV01. The sequence goes on along the minus strand of JAPWVC010000007.1, from coordinate 1,625 downwards.
CGGGGATCCCGGCCGCATCCTCGGGGCCGACGATCACCTCCCAGCCGGTCTCCTCCTGGATCTCCATCTTCAGGACCGCCACCAGCCCGGGGATGATCAGCTTCTTATGCCGGACTCTTTCCATCACTCCGTAATCCTTGACCGCCTTGATGATCCGCTCGGCCGTGAACTTGTCATCGGCATAGGCGTTGAGGACTCCCAGCCCCTCGGTGTTCACGACCGCGATGTAGGCCGGGACCTTGGAGTTCTCCACCTCCCCCTCGACGGTGAAGTAGGTGAGGGCGAAGTTGGTGGTGACGAGCACGGGGCTCTCCTCGTTCGGGGCACCGACCTCGTAGAGCTTGGCCTCGATGGCATTGGGGACTTGTGGATCGGTGTAGATGTTCTGTCGGACGGTCAGCAAGGGCAGGATCTCCCAGCTCTCCACGCCCTCTATCACCACGATCCCGCCATACTTGCAGATGTAGGCCGTCGCCTCGGCCGCCTCCTCCATCGGGGAGTTGCTCTCAGCGAAGACGAGCGTGGGATACCCGAGCGGGCGGAAGGTCTTCTCCAGGGCGAGCCGGCGGATGAGGATCAGCCTGGTCAGGTTCTCCAAGAGCCCTCTCCCGCCGGGGTCGAGGACCAGCTCCTCGGCTCCCTTCCCTTTCACCCGCTCGACGAGCTCGACCAGCCCCTCCAGTGTTGGGGCCCGGACTGCTAGTGGGACCTTGTATCTTGCGGCCAGCGAGCTCATCTCCTCCCAATTCTCGGGGGTGGCGGCCCAGACCAAGGGCCGGCTCCCCGCGATGGACTCGAGGGCCGGAGCCAGGGCCTTCGGGTCAGGGCAGAGGAGGACCAGCGGGAGCTTCGTTCTCCCCCGGACTCGCTCGACCACACCGGCATAGCGGCTGCTGTTGCCATCACCACGATGCTCGACCGCCACCAGGTCCACTCCAATCTCCTGGCCCACCCGGACGAACCTGAGCTGGTTGATCCGCTCCACCCGCTCGGCCAGCTCCTGCTCCCCCAGGTTGTCGGGGACCCTAATGGCGATCCCCGTCGGATGATAGAACCTCTCCTCGTGGCGGAAGAGGACCGTCTCCCCACCGACCACGAACTCTCGCTCCCCCGTCCCGATCCGGACTGTCCGCATCGGCGGGGCCTGGGCCTCACCCAGGGCGGCCTTGGCCTCGGCAGAGGCGTGAGGGCACTGCTCCAGGGCCACCTTCTTCGCCGCCACTTGCATGGCAAAGGCCATACAGGTGGGGAAGTGGCAGTCCCCGCAGTTCGTCTTCGGCAGGAGCTTATATATGTCGATGCCGGTCAGCTTCTTCACTGCCCCCTCCTAGATGATCGGCTCCATCTCCAGGGCCGGATGGCCCACCCTCTGGAGGAACTCCAGGAGCTGCTCGGTGGTCGTGGCCTCCTCTTCGGTGGCGATCTTATCGATCAGTTCAGGCTCACCGATCTCCTGAAGCCGCTTCTCCAGCCGCTCCCGGATCTCCTCCTTCAGCTCCTTCGGCATCCAGACGACCCTCCGGATCCCTCCCTCCGCGGAGATGAACTTCTCGCTGGTGATGTAGAGCTTCCCGATCCCGAGGAACCCTGGGGTCTGGACCCCTCCGCCGATCTCTCCAGCCATA
>JAPWVC010000021.1 GCA_028275195.1 Candidatus Acetothermia bacterium | reverse complement strand
CCGTTACGGAAGAAGCTCTTCTCGATCGCCCTCAGCTTCAGCATCGCTCAGGACCCGCTCGATCACCCCCCCGCCTAAGACCCGCTCGCCCTGATAGAAGACGGCCGCCTGGCCGGGCGTGACCGCCCTCTGGGGCTCGAGGAAGGTCACCTTCGCCCTATTCCCGGCCAGGGGGCTGATCCTCGCCGCTACCCCGGGGGTGCGGTAGCGGATCTTCACCTCTGCCTCTAGCTCGCCCGCGGGGGGCGGGACGAGCCAATTGACCTCGGAGGCGATGAGCCCCTTAGAATAGAGAAGCTCTTCCGGGCCGACCACGAGCCTATTGGTCTTGGGCTCGAGGGCCAGGACATAGAGCCTCTCAGGGGCGCTCAGCCCGAGGCCCCGCCGCTGGCCGATGGTGTAGAAGGGCAAGCCCTGGTGGTATCCTAAGACCCGGCCTGTGGTATCGACGATCTCTCCTGGCCGAATGCCATCTCTAGAATTCTCCAAGAGGAACCGGCGGTAGTCGTTATCGGGGACGAAGCAGAGGTCCTGGCTCTCCCGGGGCTTGACCAAGAGGCCGGCCTCCTTCGCGAGCGCGACGACCTCCCCCTTGAGGTAGCCCCCGACGGGGAAGATCAACCTGGCGAGCTCCCGCTGGGTGAGCCGATAGAGGAAATATGATTGATCCTTCTCCTGATCCCGGGCGCGGAGGAGGTGGTGGACTCCGTCCTCTTCGACGATCCGGGCATAGTGGCCGGTGGCGAGGTAATCGCAGCCCAGCCGCTCGGCCTCGGCCAAGAGCGCCGGGAACCGGACGAGCGCATTGCACCAGATGCAGGGGTTCGGGGTCCGCCCCCGGAGGTATTCCCGGACCGTCCGCTGGACGACCTCCCGCTCAAAGAGCTTGCCATAATCGAGGAAGTGGTGCTCGATCCCCAATTGCCGAGCCACGGCCGCGACCTCGAGGGAGCAGCAGTTGTTATAGGGTTCGAGCCTCCCCGCATAACTCCAGAGGTTCAGGGTCGCGCCGAGCACTTCGTGCCCTTCTTCTTTGAGCAGGAGGGCCGCGACGGACGAGTCGACCCCGCCGCTCATCGCCACCAGGACCCTCATTCCATCAGGATTATACATGAATGTAGTCGCACCGGAATCATGCCCCCGATGGGCTGGCTTGACCTCCGCGCGCGGGCCGGCCTATCCTTGCCTCGAAACTAGGCCATAATTTCATGGCGAGGTGATCCCGATGAAGGCGGTCGTCTTCCATGAGCACGGCGATCTTAGCGTCCTGAGATATGAGGAGGTCCCGGACCCCCTGATCGGCCCGGAGGAGGTCCTGATCCGGGTGAAGGCCACCTCCGTGAACTTTCTGGACATCTGGGTGAGGCGAGGGCTTCCGGGGGTAAACCTACCCCACATCTCCGGTGCGGATGTGGCCGGGATTATCGAGGAGGTAGGCGAGCGGGTCGAGGGGCTCGAGCCGGGCCAGCGGGCCATCGTCAACCCCAACCTCTCTTGCGGGAGATGCGAATACTGCCTCGCGGGCGAGGACAGCCTCTGCGTCCATTACAAGATCTTGGGTGAGCAGACCGACGGGGGCTACGCCGAGTTCGTGAAGGTCCCGGCGAGGAATGTGATCCCCCTCCCCGAGCATGTCCCCTTCGAGGAGGCCGCGGCCGCGACCTTGGTCTTCATGACCGCCTGGCGGGCGCTCATCTCCCGAGCTGAGCTCCGCCCCGGCGAGGATATCCTGATCTTGGGTGCCGGGGGCGGGGTGGCCACGGCCGCGATCCAGATCGCGAAATTGGTGGGCGCGCGGGTCTTCGTGACCGCCTCGAGCGCAGAGAAGTTAGAGAGCGCGAAGCGGCTGGGGGCCGACTTCCTGATCAACTACAAGGAGGTCGAGTTCGACAAGGAGGTCCGCCGGCTCACGAATAAGCGCGGGGTCGATGTGGTCGTGGACTCGATCGGCGCGGAGACCTGGCTCAAGAGCCTGAGGAGCCTAGCCAAGGGCGGGAGGCTCGTGACCTACGGGGCCACGAGCGGGCCGAACCCCCAGACCGAGATCCGGCTCATCTTCTGGAACCAGCTCAAGGTCATCGGCTCGACGATGGCCTCGACTAAGGAGCTGCATGAGGTTCTGAGATTGCTCTGGGCCGGCAAGCTCAAGCCCGTAATTCATAAGGTCATGCCCCTTCGCGAGGCCGCGGAGGCCCAGAGGCTCCTCGAGGAGCGGAAGGTCTTCGGGAAGGTCGTCCTCGTGCCGTAAAATAAGATCAGGAGGAGCCCGAGGAGGGCGGGTGCGGCCGATTTTGGAGAAATTAAGGCTAGGAGGTGGGGAATGAAGTATCGCATCATCATCGAGCAGGATGAGGATGGGATGTATATCGCCGAGTGCCCGGCACTGCCAGGCTGTATCTCTCAAGGAGAGACGCGGGCCGAGGCTTTAGAGAACATAAGAGACGCGATCAAAGGCTATCTCGAGAGCCTGCGGAAGCACGGGGAGCCGATCCCCCCGCCCATCGAAGAGGAGATCATCGAGGTGACTTTGTGAAAAAGCTACCCCTGATCTCAGGGAGGGAAGCAGTGAGGGCCTTTCGGAAGATAGGATACGAGATCGACCATCAGACGGGGAGTCATATCATCCTGCGCCATCGCGAGCCACCTTACTGTAGGCTCTCCATTCCCGATCACGAGGAATTGGCCAAGGGAACTTTACGAGCACTGATCCGGCAGGCAGGCTTGACTGCCGAAGAGTTCATTGATCTCCTGAAATAGGGACCATTAGGGCCTCGATGATCGCTCGGCAGAAGGCGGGCAGGTCATCGGGGAACCGCGAGGTGATGATGTTCCCGTCCCGGACGACCTCTTGGTCGACCCACTCCGCCCCGGCGTGGACCAGGTCGTCCTTAATGGAGGAGAAGCTCGTGACCCGCTTCCCTTTCACGATCCCGGCGGAGGCGAGCAGCCAGCCGGCATGGCAGATCGCGGCCACCACCTTGCCTCGGGCGTGGGCCTCCCGGACCAGCCGGACCATCTCCGGCGAGCGGCGCATCAGGTCCGGGGCGTAGCCGCCGGGGATCACGATGGCATCGAATTCCTCGGCCTTGGCATCCCTGGCCGCGAGCTTGGCCTCCGCGGGGTAGCCGAGCTTGCTCTTGTAAGTTATGGCCTCCGGCCCGACGGGGACCACCTCGGCCCCCTCCTCCCGCAGCCGGTAGTAGGGATACCAAAACTCCAGCTCCTGGTAGAGGTCGGCCACGAGCAGGGCGACCCGCTTCCCTTTCAGCCTCATCTCTGCTGACCTTAGCAGTCTGCCCGCTTTGGGTCAAGTAGGCTTGTCCGACCCCCTGCCCGGGGCTAATGTTGAATGAGGAGGTAGATGAGATGAACAACTGGGTCATCGTGGCAGTCGTCCTCGGCGCGGCCCTCTTGGCCACAGCCCTGGTGATCGCGATGGTGGGTGGCTCTGCGGTCCGCCTCCCGGAGGAGCTGCTTCCCAGCGAGTTGGCGGGGTTCGAGCTGGTCAGCCGCTTCGACCATGTCGAGCCGATCTTCGATGGGGAAAGGTATTCGACCCTCGTCTCCTTCGCCCCGCTTCCGGGAGGGGAGTTCGCCGGGAAGGTCGAGCGGATGGGGGTCACCGCCTATCTCTTCCAGAGCCAAAAGAAGGCCGAGGCGGCCGAGCGGGTGCTCCTCGACTCGACCGGCGCTAGCGCTGAGGAGATCAAAGTCGACGGGCAGACCGGCTTTTCCTATGCGGCCGTGGGAGCGGGGGCCGCGGCCTCCGCAGGGCTGATCTGGCAGGAAGGGCCGGTGATCTATCAGGTCTTCGTCACCGCCCCGGATGAGGGCGAGTCCGACCTGGAGGCCCTCAAGCGCGCGGCCCTGGGCGCGGCTCAGGCGGTCCTCAGGCTGTGGAAGAAGGGCTAGCTCGATGAAGGGCGGGCGCGGCTGGCTCCTCCCGCTGGTCTTGGCCCTCCTCGTCCTCTCCGGGACGGCCTGCCAGCGCACTACACCGGGATCGGGAGAGCAGATCACCGCCTACTTCAATGACCCGCTCGCCGGGCTCGTGCGGATGGATCGGCCCCAGGCCCAGGCCGGCGAACTGAAAGGGAAGCTGCTCGAGCTCCTCGGCTCGGCCAGGAGGGAGATCGACGCCGCGATCTACGCCGTGAGCGACCCCGAGGTGATCGCCGCCCTGGAGGGGGCCTGCGCCCGCGGGGTGAAGCTGCGAGTCCTCACCGAAGCGAAGGAATACCACGGCCAGCTTGCGGGGCTGGGCTGCCTCCAGCTCCGGCTGGATGGGAATGACCGCCTGATGCACGATAAGTTCATGATCGTCGATGGGGAGCTGGTCTGGACCGGCTCGGCCAACTGGTCTGAGGGCTCCTTCTACTACGATGCCAATAATGGCCTGGTGATCAAGGACCGCGAGCTCGCCCGGGCCTACGCCCGGGAGTTCGAGGAGATGTTCCGCTCCGGCAGATTCGGGCCGGCTAAGAGGGACGAGAACCCTGAAGAATTCGAGGTCGCGGGCCTCCCGGTCGAGGTCTACTTCGCCCCAACCGACCGGCCGAGGCAGGCCCTCCTCCGCTTGATCGGCCAGGCCCGGGAGCGGCTCGAGCTAGCGATGTTCTACTATACCGATGAGGCCCTCCATTGGGCCCTGCTGGCCGCCCTCGCCCGAGGGGTGCAAGTTCGGGCGGTCTTCGACTCCCGGGGGTTCGAGAACCGCGCCGTCTCCAAGATGGATGAGCTCTTGGCTCTGGGGGCGGGGGTGATCGAGGCCCTCCCCGGCCTGGTCCACCACAAGTTTGTCGTCATCGACCGAGCGATCGTGGTCACAGGCTCAGCCAACTGGACCGCGAGCGGGATGGACTATAACGATGAGGACCTGGTCGTGATCCACAGCCCCGAGCTGGCCGCTCGCTACGCCGCGGAGTTCGACCGGCTCTATCAGGATGCCCTGGCTTACGACCGAGATCCCTCCAGCCCCCCGCGGGTGACGATCAAGCATTACAATACCCAAGATGTCCTAGCCCGAGTCGAGTGGCGACCTCATTTGCTGAAGAAGCCAGACTCCTATGAGCTCTGCCGGGCCCAAAGCTCCTATGGCCCCTGCGAGCAGACTTTCCTCGTCCCGGGCGACCACTGGTATTTCGCCGATCCTGGAGCCGAGCCGGGGCGGACCTACTACTACCGGCTGCGGAGCCTCTTCGGCGGGGAATCGAGCGACTGGTCCAATGAATATGCGGTCGAGGCCGGTCTTCCCGCCTGTCCGTCCTCCGGGGCGAGCTGGGAGTGCGACTGCGACGACCGCTTGGACAATAACGGGAATGGCTATACTGACTGCGAGGACTACGACTGCGCCGCCGCTACCGCTTGCATCGGGCCGGAGTGGCCGAGGCTCGAGCCGGTCGAGCTCGTCCCCGGGGTCTTGAGCGCGGAGGAGGTCGAGCGGGGTCTCAAGAAATATCTCGGGAAGGTCGTGACCGTCCGGTTCTATGTCGTGAGCACCTACGACTCCGGGAAGGTCATCTACCTCGACTCCGCGGGCGACTACAAGAGGAACTTCACCGCGGTGATCTTCAAGCGGGACGAGCCGAACTTCCTCTCGAGGGGGATCAGGCCGGAGCTGGACTACGACCGCAAATTGGTCGAGGTGACCGGCGAGCTTCAGGAATACAACGGCCCGGAGATCATCCTCCGTGTCCCGGAGCAGATCCGGGTGGTCGGGGCGAGATCGGGATAAGGTAGCAGTCGCTAGAGGCGAAGCTCAGCTCCACCTCCTCCCCTTCCGCCGGCCCGGTGGCTCCTGCTAACTTCACTCTTAGCTCCTGACCGGCCCAGTCGAGATAGGCCCAGCTCGAGTCCCCGAGGAACTCCACCCCCTTCAGCCGCGCGCGGAGCCTGTTCTCAAGAGAGCCGTCGAGCCTGATCCGCTCCGGCCGGATGAGGAGCTTGGCCGCCTGGCCTGCACGATAGCACGAGCTCTCCCCCGCTCCTGCCGATACGACAATCTCGGGGCCCTGGGGCATGAGCCGGACCTCGATTCCACGGGCACTGACTTCTGTGACCACGCCCTCGAGGAGGTTCCCCCGCCCGATGAAGGAGGCCACGAACTCCGTCCCCGGGCGGTTGTAGACCTCCCAGGGGCTCCCCACCTGCTCGATCCGCCCGCTGCTCATCACCGCTACGAGATCGGAGATCGCGAGCGCCTCCTCCTGGTCATGGGTCACATAGATGGTCGTGACCCTCAGCTCACGCTGGAGCCGGCGGATCTCGAGCCGGAGCCGCTCCCGGAGCTTGGCGTCGAGGGCCGAGAGCGGCTCGTCCAGGAGGAGCAGGCGCGGCTCCGGGGCGAGGGCCCTCGCCAAGGCCGCCCGCTGCCGCTGCCCCGCGGAGAGCTCCCCCGGGCTCCGCTGCTCCAGCCCCTCCAGCCCGACGAGCCGGAGGAGCTCCTCGACCCTCTTCCGGTGGTCAGTCCTCCGGCGGCCGCGGAGCCCATAGGCGATGTTCTCGGCCACGGTCATGTGGGGGAAGAGGGCATAGTTCTGGAAGACCATCCCTACCCGGCGGGCCTCCGGCGGAAGCCCGAGGACGCTCTTCCCATCGAAGAGGATCTCACCGGAGTCGGGCCGCTCGAACCCCGCGATCAGCCTAAGGATCGTCGTCTTCCCGCAGCCAGAGGGGCCGACCAGGGCCAAGAATTCCCCCTCCCCGACGGCGAAGGAGGCCTCGTCCACGGCCAAGACCTCCTCGAATCGCTTGGTAACTCCTTCAAGCCTCACTTCGACCATCGCCCACCCCCGAAGAGCCGCTCACCGAACCGCTCGAGGACGATGAAGGCCCCGCCGGTCACGAGGATCAAGAGCACGCTCATTGCGCTCGCCCCGCCGAAGGACCTGGCTGCCCGGAGGTCGTTGATCGCCAGGGGGATGGTCTTCCACTCCGGCCTCGCGAGCATGATCGTCGCGCTCATCTCGCCCAAAGAGATAGCGAAGGCGAAGACCGCCCCGACCAAGAGGGCCCGGGCGATCAGTGGGAGCTCGATCTCCCGGAAGGCCCGAAACCGCGAGGCCCCCAGGCTCCGGGCGGCCTCGACCAGCCCTCGTTCCAACCCCTCCAGGACCGGCACGACCGCCCGGATCACGAAGGGATAGGCCAGGATCGCATGAGCCAAGGGGATGGCCAGCCAGCCCGCCTTGAGAGGGGTCTTGAGCGAGGCCACGAGCAAGGCCGCACCGAGTGCGACGGAGGAGACCCCCAGAGGGGCCATCACCAGGGCATCGAAGAGCCTCCTCCCGGGGAAGCGGAAGCGGGCGAGGGCGAAGGCTAGTGGGAGGCCGAGCAAGACCCCCAGGGCCATGGAGATGAGGCCGAACTGGAGGCTATTGGCGATCGTCCGAAGCGGCGGGGCACCGATGAGGGCCTCATGTTCCGGTCGGAAGATGTAGGAATACCAGTGGAGGGTGAGGGCCGTCCGGCCGGCCCACTCTCGGGTGAATGAATCGTAAACGATGCTGGCCAGCGGCCCGAGGAAGACCACCCCGCTCGCGAGGATGAAGAGGAAGAGGCCAAGCCGCCCCCAAGTCGGCTTACTGAAGAGCTTGACTGTCGGGCGGGGGCGGACCGCCTCCAGCTCGCGGGTGAAGTGCCCCTCGAGCAGGATGTAGCCGTAGGTGAAGGCCAGTGAGAGGAGGACCTCTACGATCGCCAGGGCTGACCCGAGCCTCCGGTTGAAGAGGACGATGAACTCAGTGTAGATCTGGACCTCCAGGGTCGAGAACCTCGCCCCGCCCAGGGCTAACACGATCGGGAAGCTCAGGAAGCAGAAGATGAAGGCCAGCGCCGCGGAGGTCATCAGGCTGGGGAGGAGGAGCGGGAGGGTCACGGTCACCAGCCGTCTGAACCTCCCGGCCCCCAGGGCCTGGGCGCTCTCCTCATAGGTGGGATCGAGCCGCTCCCACTGGGCATGGACCATCCTGGTGACGATCGGGGCATTGTAGAAGGCATGGGCGAGGACGATCCCCCTCAGGGAGTAGAGGGTCCGGAGCGGCGGCTCCTCCAGGCCGAAGAGCCCCATCAAAAGCCGGTTGAGGTGGCCATTATTCCCGAAGAAGAGGATGAACCCCAAAGCGACGGTGACCGCGGGGAGGACGAACGGGACGAGGGTAAGGGCCCGGAGGGCCCGCTTCATGGGGAATTCATATCTGGTGAAGATATAGGCCCAGGGTAGGCCAATGGCGACCGCGAGGAGGGTGCTCAGGAGGGCCTGCTCGGCGGTAAACAGGATTACCCGGCGGAAGTAAGGCTCGCTGAAGATCTCGGCTAGATAGCGAAATGTGACCCGGCCTTGGCCCTCCTCGACCAGTCCCTCCTGGAAGAGCCTCAAGAGGGGGAAGTAGAAGGCCAGGGCCAGGAAGGCCACCGGGACGAGAAAGATGGCCGCCTGGCCCAGGCCCAGTCTAACCCTGCCCCCGGCGCCGGCAACAGCAGCGACAGCGAGCCTAGCCCCCCGCAATGATCCCGCTCCATTCCCGGAGCCAGCGGTCCAGGTTCCGGCCCACCTCCTCCGGGGAGAGCATCACCGGCCAGGGCGGGACGACGGCATACTGGTAGAACTCGACGGGGAGGAGGGCCTCCCGGTTGGCAGGGAACATCCATTCCGTCGTGGGGATCTTCTCCTGAACCGCTGGGGAGAGGATAAAGTCCAGGAACTCCTTCGCCAGCCCCGCCTGGGCCGTCCCGCGGACGATCCCCATCAAGTAGATATTCCGATAGCCCTGGTTGTTCAAGAGCATGACCTTATAGCGCGCGCTCCCGGTCTCGATCACCGAATAGGCCGTATCGGTGGAGAAGCTCAGGACGATCGGCCCCTCGCCGGCGAGGAAGAGGTCATAGGCCTCGCTCCAGCCCCCGGCGATGGTGAGGATGTTCGGCGAGAGGGCCCGCCAGTAGTCGAGATACCCCGGCTCGCCGAATTGGTGGATCGTCCAGAGCAGGAAGGAGAGCCCCGGGGAAGAGGTCCGGGGGTCTTCCAGGATCAGCATCCTCCGATAGCGCGGGTCGAGCAGCTCCTCGAAGGTCCGAGGGACCTCTTCAGTCGCCAGGGCCTGGCTATCGTAGACGAAGGTGATGTAGCCGTGCTCATAGGGGATCGCGGCCAGCTCCGGATCGACCAGGAGCTCCTGAGGGACGGCCCGGAGCCAGGGCAGCTCCTCCCTCGCAAGCGGGAGGAAGAGGCCCTCCCGCTTCACCCTCGCGAGGTCGGCGGCCTCGACCCCGATGAAGACATCGCAGCCTTGAGAGCCGGCCTCTCGCTCCGCCAGCAGTTTCGCCAGCATCGCCCGGGAATCCGCCGTGGCGATGAAGACCACATCCACATTATGGGTCCGTTCGAACTCCTCCTCGATGAAGGCCGCCGGGCCCCAAGCGGCGAAGCTATCATAGGTGTAGACCACCAACTGTGGGACCTGCGCCTTCCCTAAGAGGCCCACCGCCACCGCTAAAGCCAAGAGGAGCGCCACTGAGAGCGCCTTGCGCATCGCTCATCCCTCCTTCGCTTGAGGGGGAGGGCCGAGCTAGTCTGGGCGGGAAGACTCCCTCCGCCGGCATTACCCGGATCAGGTTCGAAGGGTCGACCCCAGACTAGGGGTCCTCTCAGCCCGGTTCACCCGAGCTCCCCTGCTGGTTTGATTATATCAACGGCGATGGATCACCAGCAAGAGCCCTCTCTTCAACGCTACACCCGCGGGGAGGGCTACGACCCTGTTGGAGATCCCCCGAGAGGAGGCCCGGACGAGGCTCTCCCCCCGGAGCGGATACTCCAGCCCCCAGGTCCGGAGGCCGCCGACCTCCTCCGTGAGCGACAGGAGCGAGACGAGGTCCCCTACTTCCACCTCGGCCTCGGGGAGCTCGAGCCGGCCGTGGACCAGGTAGAGCCGCTCCCGCCCGGAGAGGATCTCCGCCTCGACCCCGAGCCGCGCGGCCTTCTCTAAGATGAAGATGTTGGCCAAGCTCTGGTCGAGCCTCGCCCCGAGGGCCCCGAAAAGCCTGATCTTTTCAGGCCCGAGCTTGAGGGCCTCCTCGAGCGCTAGCTCGAGGTCGGTCTGGTCCTTCGCCCGGGGATGGACGACCGTCTTGATCCCGCTCGCCTTCAGTTCGGCCTGCTCCTCCGGCCCGAGGGAGTCCAGGTCCCCGACCACCAGGTCCACCCGGAGGCCGAGGCGCCTCGCCCGGGCGAAGCCCCCATTAGCGGCGATGATATAGTCGGCCTGGGCAGCCAGCTCCGGGAGGAACTCCACCCCGCGCCAGGGGCCATTCCCCAAGATTAAGATCACCTTCTTCACGCTGGGATTATGGCCGCACCCTCGGGAGGTTGACAAACCTTCCCATGGGGCCTAAGATTCCCTGAGCATCGGAGGTGAATGATGGCCAAGACCGAACCACTCACGCGGGACCCTCAAGAGGTCGTCCGGCTCTTCCGGGAGATGGGGCTCGTGGGGGCCGGCGGGGCCGGGTTCCCTACTTACTACAAATACCTGAAGCCGACCCCCATCCTCATCGTCAATGCCGAGGAGGGCGAGCCCGGCTTCCAGGCGAATAAGCTCCTCTTGGTGAACCACGCCGAGGAATTCGAGCTGATCCTAAATGCCCTCAAGGAGATCTTCCGCTTCGAGCGGATCTATATTGGCGCGAAGGAGAAGGACCGGGAGAAGCTCGCGCCACTAGAGAAGCGGTTCAACATCGTCTATACCCCCTCGCTCTACGGGATGGGGGAGGAGCGGTGGCTCACCAAGGCGATCACCGGGATCCAGATCCCGCCGGACAAATACCCCCCGGCCTTCGGGGTGACGGTGAACAATGTCGAGACGGTCTACAACATGTATCGTGCCCTCTTCTTGGGGAAGCCAGTGACCCAGAAATACCTCAATGTCTACGGCGAGGTGGCCGAGCCAAGAGTCTACCTCGCCCCCGTCGGGACCTATGTGATGGACCTCTTGGGGATGACCGGGGTCAATACGAAGAACTCGCATAACCTGATATGCATCGACGGCGGGCCGATGATGGGCGCAAGGGTCAATGTGGGCGAGGCAGCGGTGAGGAAGACGACCAACGGGCTCTTAGTGACCGATCGGGGGCTGTTCAAGCGGCGAGATGAGACCCGCCCGACCTGGAATGAGACCCTCCCCGAGATTATGAGGAAGCTAGGGATTGAGCGCTACCTCGACTGGGAGCCGAAAGAGGTCCAAGATGTGACCTCCAAGATCAAGCGGGTGAAGCTCTACCTTAAGCAGTGCACCGGGCAGGCCTCGGGGGCCTTGGTCAAGGAAGGAGACCGGGTCGAGGAGGGGCAACTGATCGGCCAAGCCGTGGAGGGCGAGCTCCTCGACTTCCAGTGCCTCTCGGTCAACCTCCATGCCCCCTTCAACGGGGTAGTCAAGGAGGTAACGAAAGATTATCTCGTTATCGAGCGCTGATCCTGCGCCCGAGGGGCGGACCGCGAAGCGGTGGATCGTGAGGAACGCCCCTCCAGGGCGGACCGTCTGGAGCGTCGCCGCTCATTTATAGTGATCGGCGTTCTTGGCGATGTAGCTCTTCCACTTCTCCGGGACCTCTTCCTCAGCGTAGATGGCGTTCGCCGGGCAGACGGCGGCACAGGCCCCGCAACTGATGCAAGTGTTGGGATCAATATAGAGCTGCTCGGCCTCCTTGTGGCCCGGCTCGTCCGGCCGGGGATGGATCGCGTCGACCGGGCAGACCTCGACGCACTTGGTCGCCTTCACTCCGATGCAGGGCTCGCAAATCACATAGGCCATGGCATCTTCCTCCTTCTTGGCCTTGGGGTTGGATTGAGACCTGGCGGAGAGTATAGCAACTCCTGGTAATACCGTCAAAGAGGGCGGGGCCTCAGCTCGAGGGCCGGGCCAGGCGGAGGATCGCCACCAGGCTGGCGAAGCTGGCGAAGGCCAGGAGGAGGGCCAGCCCGAAGCCCAGGGCGAACCGGAGATTCAACCCGAGGAGAGCCAGCCCGAGGCCGCAGGCGGCCACAAGCCCTGCTGACTGGAGGTGGCGCCGGACCACGCTCCCCTCGATTCTAGCGAAGCCGCTCAGCCGGCGAGCGAAGAGGTCGAGGTCCCAGCCGAGGAAGACCAACGAGGCCGCGGTCAGGACGAGCGGGGGGCTCAGCTCGAAGTAGAGGGCCCCGACGGCCGACCCGATCAGCCCGCCGAGCCCGAGGAGCGAGAGCCGGTCCCAGGCCGGGTGGCCGGCCTTGCGGGAGAATGAGCTTCCCAGCCAGAGGGCCAGGCTCGCCAGGAGGAGCCCCTCCCCGCCGAAGCGGGCCCAGACCGGAGCGGTGGAGAAGGCCCGGGCCAGGAGCCCGCCGGCCAGGAAGAGGGCCGTGCGCGCGAGCCAAGTGACCATTACCATGGGGCTCGCCCCCGCTGACGCTGCAGGAGGCGGCGCTGGAGCTGGGGCCGGAGAAGGGCCCTCTTCACCGCGCCTTTCAGTGGCTGATCGACCTGCCAATCGATCACCCTCACCCCCGCTTCCCGGAGCTGGGCGAGCATCAGCTCCCGCTTGAGCCGCTCGATCCGCCAGGCCAGCTCGACCGCCCGGTCCCGCCGGGGGAGGCGGGCCAGCTCGAAGGCTAGTGGGTCGGGCGAGAGGACGATTACCGCGTAGATGGCCCGGAGCTGCCGGAGGACCTCGATGTCCCCCTCCAGCAGCCGGCTGATCAGGACGAGCTGGGAGCCGGGAGGGAAGAGCCGCCTCGGGATGTTCTCCAGCCCCTCGAAGGCCACGCTATCGCCCTTCTCCACCCGGGTGAGGGCCTCGAGGAGCTTCACGAGCTGCCACCTCCCATACCCGGGGAAGGTCCAATCGAGGAACCGGCCGTAGCTCAGCAGCCCGACGCGGTTCCCCTCCTTGATGAAGTATCGCGCGAGCGAGGCCGCGGCCTCGACGGCGTATTCGAAGAGCGACTCACCCCCGGCGAGCACATCGGCCCGCGCACGGGCGTCGAGGATGAGGCTCACATCGGCCACGCGTTCCTGCTCGAACTCCGCGGTGATGAGCCGCCCGAGCCGGGCGGTCGCGTTCCAGTCGATCCGCCGGAGCTCGTCCCCCTGGTGATACTCCCTCGTCCCGAAGAACTCCACCCCTGCCCCACCGAGCCGGGCCTTGACGGCCCCGGAATAGACCCGCGTCCGCCGGGGGGCGATCGTGATCTCCTTTAGCTCCTCGAACCGCGGGACGAAGGAGAGCTCGCCAGGGCAGGGGAGCTCGAGCTCCAGGAGGTTGAGCCCGAGGCTATCAGCCAAGGCCGCCTCGACCCCGGTGAAGACGAACCGCCCCCGCGCCGCGGTCACGCGATACTCCAGCTCCGCCCGCTCGCCCGGCCCGAGCGAGGTCACTAGCCCCGTCTCGCCTTCCACGACGGTGAGGCCCTGAGGGAGCCGGTCGCGAAGGCGGAGCTCGCTCACCCGATGGGACCCCTCGTTCCGCACCTCGAGTCGGACTACTGCCTCCTCGTGGCCCGGGAGCTGGCGGTCCGAGAGCTCTCTCTTCGCGACCAGCTTGATCGGCCCGGCAGAGACGGAGGAATTGGCCCAGACACCGGCGATGAGGTAGATGAGGCTGGGGAGGGCCAAGAGGAGGATCTCCCCGCGGCGGAGGAGGAAACCCCCGGCGAGGAGGAGCAGGATGAGCGTAGCCCAGAGGGGCAGGGAGCGGAATTCTCTCATCAATCGACCTTCGGGACCGGGACGGTCGCGAGGGCCCGCTCGATCACTTCCTCCGCGGCCAGCTCGCGCATCCACAGCTCCGGCTTCAGGATCAAACGGTGGACCAGTGCCGGCTTGGCCACGGCCTTGACATCGTCGGGGAGGACGAAGTCCCGCCCCTCGAGGGCCGCCTTCGCCCGAGAGAGCTTCATGAGGGCCAGTGAGCCCCGAGGCGAGGCCCCTAAGTAGACCTGCGGGTCAGCTCGGGTCGCCTCGACCAAGGAGACGATATAGTCCTCGATATCGGGGTCGAGGTAGACCTCTTCCAGCGCGGCCCGCATCTCCAAGAGCTCCGCCCCGTCGATGACCGGGTCGATCCGGACCTCGTCCGTCCTGCGGGCCCGCCGCCGGCGGAGGATCTCCACCTCCTCCGCATGGCCGGGGTAGCCGATCTCCAGCCGGACGAGGAACCGGTCGATCTGGGCCTCGGGCAAGGGGAAGGTCCCCTCGTACTCGATCGGGTTCTCCGTAGCGATGACAATGAACGGCTCCGGGAGGGGGAGGGTCTCCCCCTCCAGGGTCACCTGATACTCTT
>JAPWVC010000084.1 GCA_028275195.1 Candidatus Acetothermia bacterium | reverse complement strand
ATGAAAGCCGAACTCCTCAGCGAAGCGGAGGGCCCCCTCTCCAGAGAGGAGGACATGGGGCGACTCCCTCATCACCAGGAGGGCCACGGAGATGGCGTGCCTGATCCCCGGGAGGGCAGCGACCCCTCCGCACTCCAGGCGGGAGTTCATGATCGAGGCATCCAAGCGGACGACCCCATCGAGCTGGATCGCCCCGCCAAAGCCGGCATTGAACCACTCCGAGTCCTCGAGGATGTTGATCGCCCGCTCGACGGCCCGCTCCGGCCCCATCTCCAGGGCCTCGAGGCCGACGCGGGCTGCCTCCTCCAGGATTGGCTCTCGCTCCTTCTGGACCTCGGGCGGGACCGTCCCCGCCCCGCCGTGGACGATGATCTTCCTCAACTTGGCCTCCTTATGCCTTGAAGGTGGTCTTGGCGGATTATAGCGCTGGGCTTTGCAAATGGCACCCCCCCTCTCTATACTCCGGTAGGATGGAGATCAATCTGCCGAACCAGATCACCCTGCTCCGGATCGCCGTCATCCCCATCTTGATGGTCTTCATCCTCATTCCCCCGGCCTGGGGGAAGATCGTGGCCATCTTCATCTTCGCTTTAGCGGCCCTCTCCGATGCCGTCGATGGCTACATCGCCCGGAACTGGCGGCAGGTGACGGACTTCGGGAAGTTCGCCGACCCCATCGCCGATAAGCTCTTGATCGCCTCCGCCTTGATCTGCTTCCTCCAGCTCGGGGAGTTCGGGAGTTGGGGGGCGGCGATCGTCATGACGATCCTCGCCCGGGAGTTCCTTGTCACCGGCTTGCGGATCTTGGCTGTCTCCCAAGACCTGGTGATCCGGGCCTCGGCCCTGGGGAAGCTCAAGACCCTCGCCCAGATCGGGCTGGTCTTTGTCATCCTCGGGAAGAGCTATTTCGCCTGGGGACCGGCAGGGGAGACCGCCAAAGCGGTCTTCATCGCCCTTTCGCTCCTCTTGGCCCTCCTCTCCGGGGCCGACTACTTCTACCGGAGCCGGAGGCTCTTCCGCCGGCTCTAGCTCCGGACAGAGATGGTCTTAGTCACCGAGCCGGTATAGCCGTCGTTATCGGTGACGGTGAGGGTAACTGGGTAATCCCCAGCCTCGGGGAAGGCCCATCTCACGACCTTCCCTTCAGCATCGGTGACCTTATCCCCGGTGAAGTCCCATTCGTATTTGGTTATATAGCCGTCGGGGTCGAAGGAGGGCGAGCCGTCGAAGGTCACCTCCTCTCCGGGCTTCGGCTCCGCTGGGGCAAAGGTGAAGTCCGCAAGCGGTGGCTGGAAGGTGACGACGACCGGGCGGGGGCGCTCGGCTGCACCGAACTCCACCCGGAGGAGCTCGCCCGGCTGGAGTGAGAGCTCGAGCCTCGTGGGGGTAGTCGGCTCGTAGCGCTCCGGGAGGGTCGTGGTGTCCAGTGCTAGGGAATACTGCCCAGGCAGGAGGGCGGTGAAGGCGAACTCCCCTCGGGAGTCGGTGTAAGTGTCGGCCAGCACGGCATCGCTCAAAATCAGCCTTACCCTGGGTAGGCCGGGCTCGCCCTGCTCGCGGCGGCCGTTCCGGTTGGTGTCCTTGAAGACCACCCCCAAGATCGCCCCGGCCCTTGCTAAGGGGATATCGAGCTTCAAGACCTCGCCCGCCTCCAGTGTGAGCTCGATCGGGAGGGCCATAGCCGGGGTCAGCTCGGCCGGGACCTGCCGGACCGTGAGGCGATACCTTCCCGGCCAGAGCGGCGGGAAGCGGTAGAACCCAGTCCCCTCGCCGTCGGAGCGGACCACCACCTCCCCGATCTGGAGGAAGACCCCGCTCACCCCCGGCTCCCCGGGGTCACGGGCCCCGTCGCCGTCCTCATCGATGAAGATGTAACCTTCGACCCGGGCCTTGGTGAGGATGAACGGGAGCGGGAGATCGAACCTCAGGAGCCCCTCCAGGGCCAGCCCCAGCTCTGCCGCCCCGTCCGCGGGGAGCGAGACCGCGGTCTCGACTGCCCCTTCCCAGGCCCGGGCCTCGACCGCCAGCCGGAGAGCCGACTCCAGTCCCTCCTCACCCCAGGCCCCGCGCAGGGCCGCGGTCAGGGCTCCCACCCTCCAGGTAAGCCCTGTCTCCAAGCTGAAGGAGCTATCTGTGACCGCTCCGGAGAGGAGGTCTGTGGTGAGCTCCTCGATGAGCCGGAGGGAGAAGAGGCCCCCTTCCAGCCTCAGGCTGAGCTGCTGCTCATACTGGGAGTAGCGGTAATCCGTCCCGGCGACGCGATCGCTCTCCCTGGTCTCGTTGGTAGCGAAGGCCAGGGTCGCCTGGCCGAGGGGTTGGCTGAGGCTTGAATAGAAGGCGCTTGTCGCCCGATCGACCTGGGGGGCGAGGCCGTCGCTGAACTGCTCCGCGAATTCGGCCCGGAGGCGGACCGTGGGGAGCTCCTGTCCGAATGTATGGTAGCCGCTGAGGGAGGACCGGATGGTGGTGATCCCCGAGACGGCCGGCCTCTGGCTCAAGTTCTCCCCGCTCAGGCCGAGGGAGAGGGTGATCGAAGGGCGGCCCAGGCCTGAGGTCCGGTAGGCCAACTCCCCGCTGACCCGATCCCCCAGGGTCGGGCCGCGGAGGGCCAGGCCCACCCGGAGGAACGACTCGCCGAGGTAGAACCCCAGGCTGCTCGAGAGGGCCCCGTCGATCCCCTCGGCCGTGCCGCTCACCTCAGTCGTGATTCCCAGATCCAGCGCCTCGGCTGCCTGGGCGAGGGCAAGCCGGAGGTCGTGTCTCTCCGGCGGGCCGAGGTAATTCCGCAGGTCGAGCTCGAGCCGCTTCAGCCCCGCCTCCCGCAGGCCGAGGTAGTTGAACCGCAGGCTGTCCTTCACCCGCTCGAGGAAGAAGGAGTCCCTATCGACGCTCCAGCCGAAGAGGAGCCCCGGCTCGAGCCCTGCGAAGAGGTCGGCGAGGTGGAGTTCGAGCCGCAAGGCGGCCTCTTGGCTGATCCGCCCGCCGGCGAGGAGGTCGAGCGAGAGGGCCCGCTCCCCGCCGAGGGGGGAGCTAGCGAGCCGGAATTCGAGCGTCGCTGGCAGCTCGGCGTAGAGCGCCCCGCCGACCGCCTGGGGCGGAGGCGGGAGGACGCTGATCCAGGCTGAGGCCTCGGCCCAGACCTCTGGATAGGTGAGGGAGCTGGCCTTGAGGGTGACCCTGAGCCTCCCCACGGCGGCGCTGGGGGAGACCGTGGCGAAGACCGCCACCCTCCGGGCCTCGCCGGGGAGGAGGTCGAGCCGGTCCTCCTCCAGCTCGGTGAGGACCTCCGGCGGGGCAGTGACCTCCAGCTTAAAGGAGTCGGGGAGATTCCCCCGGTTGAGGACCACGAACTCCAGCCTGACCTGCTCTCCGGGATCGGCCTGGGCCTCCGGCGGGGGGAAGACCTCCACCCCGGCCTGGGGGAGGACGATGATGATCGCGGTCGCGGAGGCGGTGATCGAAGGGTCGCTCTCGGCCGTGGCCGTGAGCTGGAGGTAGTTCTCCCCTGCCTCAGCCTGGGCGGTCACGAAGACGGTGATGAAGAGCGTCTGGGTCTCATCGGTTGCCAGCTCGACTGCCGTGGGCGGGGAGATAGGCTCGAGCCCGGTGGAGAGGGCTAGGCTGAGCAGGAAGCGGTCCGGGCTGCCATGGTTCTTGATGGAGAAGACATGGGTGACGAACTCCCCCGGGGAGGCCTGTTTCGGCAGGGAGACGGCGGTGAGCTCCACCTGGGCGAACGCTTCCACCTGGTAGAGCAGGAATAACGATAGGATCAGGGCCAGCCGGCGCATCGCGGGTCGCACTCTCCGGACCGATTCTAGGCGGACCAAGTGGTCCGGAAGAAGGGACGATGAGATCTGGCTCGGCTTCTCTCGGTCAGTTAGCCCCGGGACAGGAGTCCGCGGAGGAGGGCGACATCCTCGCCGTCGGCATCGCCGTCGTTATCGAAGTCGAAGGCCGGCCAATTGTTCTGGACCGCCGCGGTGGTGAGGTTCGCCTCCAGGAGGTCGGGGTCGGCGGAGGTGAAAGCCCCGTCGCCGTCCACATCCTCGAAGAAGCCGTCCCCATCGAGGTCTCGGGGCGGGCTCGCTGCCCCTCCGATCGGGACGAGCCTGAGCTCGGGGACATCGAAGATGAGCTGCCCCGCGGGGAGGTAGTCCGGGCTCCCGAAGTCGAGGACCGCTAGGGCGTAGTAGCGGCCTGGTGCGGGGCGAGGGGCCGAACCTGAGGCGCGGACTTCGCGGACCGCGCCGGGGAGGATCGGGAATTGGGCCACTGCGATCTTCTCCACCAGCTCGCCCCGGCCGTCGAGGACCTGGACCTCACCGCTCACGCGGAGGTGGACATCCCCGGTGTTCTCGAACCCGATGAGGAAGGTGAGGGGGTTGAGCCCGAGCCGCTGGACCTTGGTGATCCGGCCAGCGCTTGTGCCCGTCCACGGCGGGGTCACATAGACCTTGATCCCGAACCGGGGGACTACCAGGACCGTCGCCCCTTCGCGCTCCTGCGGCCGAGGTCGGCCCTCGACCATGATCATCCCCCAGTAGGTCCCCTGGACATCGGGTGGGACGGTGATGGTGAACCGGACCTCCCGGGCCTCATCGGGTCGGAGTGAGAAGCTCGTAGGGGTCACGGTGATCCAGGAGGTATTGGAGCGGGGGAGGCTCCCCGGCTCATAGAAGCGATGGTTCCCCTCGGCATCCCGGTCCCAGTCGACGAGGTAGATCTTGATGTCGTCGGTGATCTGCTCGTCGTTGTGGACGAGGAAGGAGTAGGTCCCGCTCCCACCGGCGGGGACCTGGAGGTCGAACTCGATCTGGGAGACCTCCAATGCCGCGGAGGGGAGGATCACCGCCCCGAGGGCCAAAATGAGGATAAAGCTCTTTCGCAGCATCACAGCTCGGGGGAGGGCCTCTTCCTCGGCCCTCCCCCAGCATTCTACTCCAAGGCTAGGCGCTCGTCAGGGTGTAGACGATCTGAAGGGTGTATCTCCCCGGGGGATCCTCCTCCCAGGCGAGGAGGATCCTGAAGTGGGTATTCACCGTGATATTATTCCCCCTCTTCCCTGCGGCTACCTGGACCTCATTGGTAGTCATCCCGACATAGTCAGGCTGGGTCGCGGTCACTCGCGGGTTAGTGGAGGAGGACTTCCACTCCAGATCCTCACAGGGCTTATTCGGGTCCGGCCAGTCCCCGGTGTAGCTCCAAGTCGGGGTTGTGGCCCAGACAACGACCTGCCAGTTCACATTGCTCCAGACGGTGAGCGTCTGGGCGGGAGAGAGCTCCTTGTAGCCCCTCTCGTAGTCGTCCGCCGTCAGGTCCCCGAAGTCGACGGTGCTAGGGTTCACCGTCAAGCGCAAGGCCGCCAGCGCTTGGGCCTGAACGGTCGTATTCTGGGTCGTCTGGGCCGCGCCGATAAGGCTCAAGCCCAGGACCAAACCTGCTGCCAGAAGCCACCTCATGCGCGTCATTCCAGACCTCCTCGAGCGACTAGATCTTAGTGGCTTCGGCAGCCAGGCAGTCCGCAGAGGACCCACGGCTTTGCGCCCCCATGTCGCCATGGGTTCGCCTTTTCGGTCCACCTTAGGAATTATAAAATGACTGGGCCGAAGGCCGTCTGTAATGTGGATCACATCTCCTGGTCGGGGGCTTGACATCCCCGAAAAGAGGGCG
>JAPWVC010000002.1 GCA_028275195.1 Candidatus Acetothermia bacterium | reverse complement strand
AACCGATTACAGAGAGGTTGCGGTGTATTCCAGGGTGATGCTGTAATCTCCGGGGATGTCCTGCTCGTCCGAGGTATACTTGTAGGCCATATGGAAGTGGGCCGCTCCCGGCTTCTCCCCGGTCCCGACCTTCATCTCCTGATGGAAGCCGGGGAAGCTGACATAGCTCCCCTGATAGCCGCTGACATTACCCTCGACGCGGGCGACCTTCCAGGCGAAGTCGGCGAGGATGTTCCCCTCAAAGCCCGGCGGGGTCGTGGCCTCGACGGCCTGGACGGCCAGGACATAGCCATTATGGCAGTTAGTCCTGAGGGAGACGATGTTCCCCTCGGTGTCCTCTAGGACCTGGTCCGGCCCGGTAATCGTCCCCAAGAAGACATCCCCATGGACATCGAGGGTGATCCAGCAGTTGGCGTTCCAGTAGACCGTGGTCCTCCCGCCGTCCCCGGCCCCCAGGGAGATCGTCCCCCAGAGGGCCAAGGTCGCCAGGGCCGCAAGGGTCGCTGCCTTCAGGGTCTTTCCTAATCTCTTCATCTGTGCTACCTCCATCTTCTCTTCCTAGGTCTTTGACCTTTCGCCTCGGAGTTTAAGCCGCCCCCGCTGGAGGGTCGATAGAAGGGGGCTGAAAAGTTGGAGAAAAGTGGCTGGAAATTCCATGGAAATCCCGGAGGCTAGAACTATTGGGCCCTCTCGGCGGGGAGGACCCTGGCCCCTCCGAGCCCCTTGGCCCGGTAGAGGGCCCGATCGGCCTGCTCGAGCAGCTCGCTCGGGGAGGCCCCGTCCTCCGGGAAGGCGGCCACACCGGCGCTGAAGCTGACCTCGAAGGGCGCGGATCGCTCATCGGCAGGGGTGGGGAAACGCCTCTGGCAGAACTCTCCTTGGAGCCTGGTCAGGGCCGCCACGGCCTGGGGCTTAGTGCTCTCGGGGAGGATGAGGGCGAACTCGTCCCCGCCGTAGCGGGCAGAGAGGTCGCTCTTCCGGGCCCTAGACTTTAGGAGCTCGGCTAGGGCCTTCAAGACCTCATCGCCCATCCGATGGCCGTAGCGGTCGTTGACGGCCTTGAACCGGTCGAGGTCGAGGAGGGCCAGCGCGAACTCCCGATCATACCGCTTGCTCCGCTCAAGGGTGCAGCGGAGCTTCTCCTGGAAGGCCCGGTGGTTGTAGAGCCCGGTCAGGCCATCGCGGTCCGCCAGCTCCATGAGGACCCGATTCCGCTCGAGCCGCGCCGCGATCCGGGCGATCAGCTCCTCAGGGTAGAACGGCTTGGTGATGTAATCGTCCGCCCCGGCCTCCAGGCCCTGGACCTTCGTCTGGAGGTCACTCCGCCCGGTGAGGAAGAAGATCGGGAGCTTCTGGAACTCCGCCTCCCGGCGGAGGGCCGCGCAGAGCTCCAGGCCGGTCAGCTCCGGCATCTCGATGTCCAGGAGGAGGAGGTCCGGCCTGAACTCCCTCAGGGCCGCGAGCGCCTCCCTCGGGTCCTTTAGGGCCCTGACGGCGAACCCCGCCTGGCGGAGATGGCCTCCGACGAGCTCCAAGAGGTGGGGGTCATCATCGACGATCGCGACCTTCGCACGGTCGCCGTCTCCCTCCGGCTCGGGCTCCCGCTCGCTCTTGAGGCCCAGCTCCGCCTCGGCCTGCCGGAGCTCCTCCTTCATCTCTCGCAGGAGGGCTCGAACCCTTCCCATCTTTGGAGAGGTCAATGGCCCCTGCCCCTGGAGGGCCTCTTCCATCTCCCCAGCCAGCTCTGAGAGCCGCGGGTAGCCGTAAGAGCCGCCGCTCCCCTTGAGCCGGTGGGCCCGCCCCCTCAGGGTCGCTAAGGCCTCCGCGGCCCGTGGATCGGCCTCGAGCTCGTTGAGCAACTGTTCAAACAAGACGAGGGCCCCCTGGACCTCCCCGAGGTAGAGCCTCCGCAACTCCTCCAAGCCGTCTCCCATCGATTCCACCCTTTGAGAGGATAGGGCCTTCAGGCTGGAATATCGATGGAAGGTGGCTGGAAATCTGATGGAAGCGGGAGGCTAGCCCGCCAGCTTATACCCGAACCCGCGGACGGTGAGGATCAGCTCGGGATTCTGCGGGTCCCGCTCGATCCGCTTCCTCAGGAGATAGATGTATTTCTGGACATCCCCGGGGCGGGCGAAGCTGCTCCCCGGCCAGAGGTGGTCGATGATCTCCCGGTCGGAGAAGACCCGTCCGCGCTGGGAGGCCAATAGGAGCAGGAGCTCATACTCCTTGGGAGAGAGGCTCACCATCTCCCCGCGGACCCGGACGGTCTTGCTCTTATCATCGATGACGAGCGGCCCGACCTCGATGGGCCCCTCCTTCGGGGCCGCCCCGGCACGCCGGAGGACCGCCTCGATCCGGAGGGCCACTTCCATGAGGTCGAACGGCTTGGTGATGTAGTCATCGGCCCCGAGAGTGAAGCCCTGGATCGTATCGATCTTGGAGTCCCGCGCGGTGAGCATCAGCACCGGGGTGGAGCCGCTCTCCCGGATCCGCCGAAGGACCTCCCAGCCGTCCATCCCCGGGAGCATCACATCGAGGAGGACCAGGTCCGGCCGGTCCTTGGCGAAGGACTCCAGGGCCCCGGGGCCGTCCGCGGCGGTGAGGACCTCATACCCGCGGGAGCTGAGGAAGGCCTTCAACAGCCTGAGGATATCGGGGTCGTCATCGACGACCAGGATCTTTCGGGCCATGGTCCACCTCCATCATCCATCGAGATCCTCCCAGCCATGCTACCCCTCCGGCTCAAGCTTAAGCCAGCCCTCCGCAAGCGGGAGGGTGACCGTAAATTTGGTCCCGATGTTCGGCGCGCTCTCGACCCGGATCTCCCCGCCGTGGCGGTCGATCGTGGCCTTGACGATCGCCAGCCCCAGCCCGGTCCCTCCGGCCTCGCGGACATAGGGGTTAGAGGAGCGGAAGAACCTGGTGAAGAGCCGGCCCAGCTCCTCCGCGGTCATCCCGATCCCGGTGTCCACGACCTCGACGACCGCCTCCCCGGCCTCGGCGCGGGCCCGGGCGCGGAGGCAGACCTTTCCCTCCTTGGTGTATTTGATGGCATTGGAAAGGAGGTTGGCAAAGGCCCGGGAGAGGTAGTCCGCGTCCCCCTTGACCCGGAGGCCCTCCTCCAGCTCGACCTCCAGGGCCAATCCCTTCTTCTTAGCCTCCGCGGCGAAGGTGGCGGCCACATCCCTCAGGATCTCGTCGAGCGCGAGGTCCCGTAGCTCGATCTTCCGCTCGCCCGACTCGAGCCGCTCGATGTCAAGAAGGTCATTGACCAACTGGCTCAGGCGGTCGGCGTTCCGGGAGATGATCCCGAGGAACTCCTCCTGAGTCGGGCTGAGCGGCCCGGCCTCCCCGGCCAGGAGGAGGTCAGCATAGCCCTTGATCGAGGTGAGCGGGGTCCGGAGCTCATGGGAGATGGTGGAGAGGAACTCCGCCTTCAGCTCCTCCATCCTCTTCCGCGCGGTGATGTCTCGATTGACCGAGAGAGTGGCCTTCCGCCCCTGGAACTCAATCGGGGTCACCGCGCACTCCGTCCAGTAGGTCGAGCCGTCCTTCCGGCGCTTCTCCTCCTCGAAGTAGACCGTTTCACCCCTAGCCAAAAGCTCATTCACCTGGTCGTAGGTGATCGCGGGCTCCTTGGCCGCCAGGTCCCGCATGATGTTTCTCCCCAGGAGCTCCTCCCGGGAGTAGCCGGTCTGACGGAGGGCGGCCTCGTTGGCCTCCAGGATCTCCCCGTCGTAGCCGGTGATGAAGACCGCATCGGCCAGCCGCTCGAAGAGGAGCTTGAACCGGGCCTCGCTCTCCCGGAGCTTTTGCTGGGAGGCCTCGATCCTCGCTAGCAGCTCATCGATCGAGGCGGCCAAGCTCGCCAGCTCATCGCCCCCTTTGGAGGGGAGTCGGGCCGCAAGGTCGCCGCTCGAGGAGACCTCCCGGACCGCCCGAGTGAGCCGGGCCAGTCGAGCCAGGACCCCCCGCTCGAGCAGGAGGAGGGTCACCGCGGTGAAGGCCAGGCCGATGATGAAGAGGGCTGCCATGAAGTAGTTCAGGCTCGCGAGCCCCTGGCTGTAGATGGCCCGGGGGAGGTCGACCCTCAAGATGAGGGCCGGCTGGCCGAAGACATCGCGGAGCAGGGCATAGCCAGCGACCCGCTCGCGGTCGAGCCGCTGGACGGGGATCGTTGCCCCCGCCCCTGCTAAGAGGGCCGTGCGGGCCGCAGCGAGGTCCGGGGGCAGGCCCGGCTCATCGAGCCGATAGAAGGCCAGCGAGAGGTCGGTCAACTCCGCCAGTTGGGCGACCTTGGCGGCGTCGAGGTAGCGGCCCATGATGAGCGTCCCTCGGCTCGGGCCGGTCTTCTCGCTGGTGAGGATCGGCCTAGAGGCCAAGAGGAGCGGCCCCTCCGCCAGGAGGATGAGCCCGGTCAGGCCTTCATCGTGCTCGCGCTCCCGGAGGAGCGGGCTCTCCGGGGTGAGGGCGTTCAAGAGGCCCGCGGGGACCGGCACCTCCTTTTCCTCCTGGAGGTCGAAGGCCTTGGCGAAGACGATCCTCCCCGAGGAGTGGACGAAGACCATCAGATTGAGGTCGAGCTGGCGGAAGGTTTGGTCGACAAGATTAGATCGGATATACTCGGGGTTGGCATCCTCGATGAAGGCGTAGGTATCATCCCAGCCGGCCCAATCCCCGGTGACGGCGCTCATCCGGGCGAGGTCATCAGCTATCATGCTCTGTGCTCGCTCGACCTCCCGGCGGGCCTCCTGCTCCTCCAGGGCCAGGAAGCCTCCGAGGAAGAGCGAGCGGAGGATAAGATACAAAATGGCTATCGAGCAGAGGAGCACCAAACCGATGGTGATCAGCGTCTTCTTCCGCAGCGTCATCTATCCTATCCGCTCTGCCTCGGCCTTGCGAGAGTGAGCGGGCCTTGCCCTTGCTGAAGGTAATAAACAAAAAGGCCGAGCCGTTCAAGGGCGGCTGTCCGGCCTCTCCATTACCCCTGAGTAGGGGAGTCAGTCAGTAGTGATGGTGTAAGTCAGGGTCACATGGTAATCCCCTGGCCTGTGGCGCTCCCGGTCGAAGAGGATCAGGTAGTCCACCTCGACCTTATGGCGTCCGCTCGGGCCATGAGCGATGACCTGGTCGGTGTTACTGATCGGGCGGTAGGGCTCATCGCCTGCCCGGACCTGGAAGTCGCTGAGCGGCTTGACGTAGGTCCCATCGTAGCTCCTTCCGAGGTCGGCCTCGACGGCCCGGACCGCCAGCCGCCAGCGGACATTGCTGGCGGCGATGAGAGTGAGAGCTTTAGGGATCTCGCGATAGCCCCGCTCGAGGTCCGTCTCGCTCGGCTGGGGGAGGGCGAATCTTGTGGTGATGGCCTGGCCGCTCTCGCCTTCGAGGGAGAGGCGAGCGAAGGGGAGGGCGGTCCAGGAGATCGTTGTCCTAGCGGAGTCGCTCGTCCCCGAGGCCTGAGCGGTGAGGAGGATTAAGAGACCGGATAGGAGCAGCCCCGAGATGACCGCTCTTCTTGCCATCCTTCGGCAGCCCGGCGATCCCTGTGGGACCCGTAGCTTTGCGCCCCCACCTTGCGATGGGTTTGCCCTTATCGGGATGGTGCCTTACCTTCGGTAGCCCGGCTGCCCTTCACCTCCTTTCCAGTGTTAGGGCCCGTGGCTTTGCGCCCCCGCCTCTCGGCGGGTTTGCCTTTATCGGGATTTCGGCAAAGCCATTATACACCCTGAGGGCAGGCTTGACAAGCCCCCGCGGGCGAGGAAGGCCGCTTCGGGTTTGGATTCAGGCTGAATCCGCGCTCGAAGAGCCGGAGGCAGGCCTCAACAGCTTGGGGGTCGTAGAGCTGCCCCTTGTAGCGTGCGATCTCCTCCAGGGCCTCCTCGATGGTGTGGGCCGGGCGGTAGGGCCGGTGGGAGGCCATCGCCTCGACCACATCGGCCACGGCCATGATCCGGGCCTCGAGCCGGATCTCCTCCCCCTTGAGTCCTTGGGGGTAGCCGGAGCCATCGAGCCGCTCATGGTGCTGGCGGACGATCTCGGCCACCGGCCAAGGGAAGTCGATCTTTCGCAGGATCTCGTAGCCGGCCTGGGGATGGGTCCGGACCAGCTCGAGCTCGGGCGGGTTGAGCCGCCCGGGGCGGCTCAGGATCTCCGCTGGGGTATAGATTTTCCCGATGTCGTGGATCTGAGCGGCCATGCGGAGCCCTTCGATCAGGTCCTCGGGGAGGCCCATCTCTCGGGCGATGGCGC
Organism: Candidatus Acetothermia bacterium; assembly: GCA_028275195.1. Taxonomy (GTDB): domain Bacteria; phylum Bipolaricaulota; class Bipolaricaulia; order RBG-16-55-9; family JANLFV01; genus JANLFV01. The sequence goes on along the minus strand of JAPWVC010000002.1, from coordinate 24,382 downwards.
AGGCTAGCTGCGCCACTCGCCGCTGGTGCCCCGCGGTGTAGGGGTCCCGGGCCTCGACCGTCGCGGCGAGGACATCGACCATCTGCTCTAAGAGCCGCTCCAGCCGCTCATAGCTCTCTTGAAGAGTGGTAAAGAGCCGGAGGTTCTCCAAGGCCACGGCGGTCGCATTGGCGAGGGCCTCCAGGAGCTGGCGGTCCTCGGGAGTGAAGGCGTTCAGTTCCTGGCTCTCGGCATTGAGGACCCCGAGGACTTGTGCTCCTGCTTTCAGGGGGACGCAGAGCTCGGAGCGGTTGGGAAGCCGCCCACCGACGAACCGTGGCTCCTCAGTCACATCCGGGAGGAGGATCGTCTCCCCAAAGCGAGCCACGGCGGGGATGATCCCCCGTTCGCTAGCGAGCGGGAACTCCTTCGGACCGGGCGGCTCGCCCAAGGTGTGAGCGGCACAGAAGAGCCGTTCGGCCTTTTCATCCACTAGGAAGAGGCCGCAGTCCTCGAGCCCGAGGACCTCCTTAGCAGCCTCCACTGCCGCTTGGACGATCTCCTCCTCGTTCCGGGAGAGGACCAACCTTCGGCTTAGGGTGTGGATCGCGGCCAGGCCCCGCTCGAGCCGCTTCCGTTCGGTGATGTCCCTCAGGATCGTCTGGAGGCCCACGACCTTCCCTGCCCGCCTGATCGGGTTGCTCCGGTATTCCGCGAGCTTCGGCCCCTTGGGGGTGAAAAGCTCGATCTCCCCCGCGATCGGCTCTCCCCGGCTTATCCTAGCGAGCTCCTCGAGCAGCCGTGGCCGGTAGCGCTCGGGGACGAAGTCGAGCATATTCTTCCCGAGCAGCTCCTCCCGACGGAAGCCGTATTCTCCTCGGCGGCCCTGTTCACGGCCGCCACATTCCCTTTAAGGTCGAGGATAACGATGACATCCCGGGCGTTCTCGAATAAGTCGCGATAGGCCTCCTCCCCCGAGTTCCCCTCCTTCATGAGCAGCTCATTCTAGCTCCCCTTTGGCTCAATAGCCAATCAAGCGGGGGAGACAATCGCCTCTGGGCGCCAGGCGCCATGTCCTTGTCCTTTACTGCCCCGCGTCGGTCAGTCAGGAGCAGGCTGGCCCGGCTGGGCTAGACTAGGGGCTGCCCCCGGTCCCGGGGACGAAGCAGGCCCCGGCCCCGAAGCTCACCATCCCGCCGATCGAGATCTCCAGGGCCGAGAGGGCCCCGTTCCCGTCGCAGACACCGTCGTAGACCCCATCCCCGTTGACATCGAGCCAGCAGAGGGAGTTCGGCATCACCTCATACTTGAACTCGGCGAAGATCGAGAACGGCCCGGTGGTGACCCGGAAGCCCGCCAGCTCGTGGAGCGAGAGGAGCATCCCCGGGCCATAGGTATTCCCGAGGGCGGTGAATCCCTCATAGGGGAAGGTGCCGATCCCGCCGCCCACGTAAAAGCGGGCCATCCCCCGATTGAGGAAGAGCAGGAGGCTGCTCTCCACGGAGGTGAGGTCGGCCCGCAGGAGGGTCGTGCTCAGGTAGAAGCTCACCCCTAGCCTGGTGGCGAGATCGAGTGTCAGTGGGGCCTCGGCATAGAGGTGGATGAAAGTGAGGGCCGTGGTGAGCGTGAGCGGGGGCATGGTGAGCAACGGCAGGGAGAGGGCCAACCCGAAGGCCGGGGATGGGGCCGGCGGTTGAGGTTGAGGCTGGGTCTGGGCCAACCCTATAAGGCCACCGGCCAGCAAAAGGACCGAGACCAGGAGAGCGCTCAAAAGCTTCATCTTCTTGAACCTCCCTTCCAATTACAGCTCAAGATAGCCCTCAGGCCGGAGGGCTTGAAGGAAGGCTGTTCCGGGCCCGGGTGATCTCTGTCAGTGCGCCAGGTCGCTCGCGCCGGACTCAGAGGAGCCGTTGCAAGACCTCTTCCAAGGTCGGGCGGCCCCGCTCCTGGAGCTCATAGCGGACGCGGACGGTCGGGACCTCGAAGTCGATGAGCCGCCGGAGGTCGATCGGGGTCCCGATGACCACCACCTCCGGCCTGGCCCGGCGGATCGTCTCTTCCAGGTCTTGGATCTGCTCCCGGCCGTAGCCCATCGCGGGGAGGATCTTCTCCGCTTGAGGGTATTCTTTGAAAGTCGCGGCGAGCGAGCCGACCGCAAAAGGCCGAGGGTCGATCAACTCCCTTGCCCCGAACCGCTCTGCGGCCAGCCTCCCGGCCCCGAAGCTCATCCCCCCGTGGGTGAGGGTCGGCCCGTCCTCGATGACCAGGGCCCGCTTCCCTCGGATCAGTTCGGGCTCGTCGACCGAGATCGGCGAGGCCGCCTCGACGATCACCGCCTTGGGGTTGACCTTCTGGACATTCTCTCGGACCTGGCGGACCGCCTCCCTAGCGGCGGTATCGACCTTATTGATCACCACCACATCGGCCAGGCGGATGTTGACCGACCCGGGCCAAAAGGTCAGCTCGTGGCCCGCGCGGAGGGGGTCAGCGACGGTGATCCAGAGGTCCGGCCTCAAGAAGGGGAAGTCGTTATTCCCCCCGTCCCAGATGAGGATGTCCGCTTCGCGTTCCGCCTCCCGGAGGATCCGCTCGTAATCGACCCCGGCGTAGACCACATTCCCCCGGTCGAGGTGAGGCTCATACTCCTCCCGCTCCTCGATCGTGCAGTTATGCCTATCGAGGTCCTCATAGCTGGCGAACCGCTGGACCGCCTGCTTCGCCAGGTCCCCGTAGGGCATGGGGTGGCGGACGACCGCCAGCCTCTTCCCTCTGGCTTTGAGGAGCTCGCTCACCCTCCGGGTGGTCTGGCTCTTCCCGCAGCCGGTCCGCACCGCGGTGATCGCCACCACCGGCTTCTTGGACTTGAGCATCGTCGAGTCCGGGCCAAGCAGCAGGAAGTCCGCCCCCGCGGCCTGGGCGATCGCCGCCCGTTCCATCACATGCTGGTGGGAGACATCGCTATAGGCGAAGACGACTTGCTGGACCCTATGCTCCTTGATCAGCTCGGCCAGGCGCTCCTCCGGCTCGATGGGGATCCCCTCGGGGTAGAGCCGCCCGGCCAGCTCTGGGGGATACCTCCTCCCGGCGATGTTCGGGATCTGGGCGGCGGTAAAGGCCACGACCTGATACTCGGGATTATCGCGGAAGTAGACATTGAAGTTGTGGAAGTCCCTCCCGGCTGCCCCCATGATGATCACTCGTTTCATCTCAGTTCGGTGGCTCACGCTCCTCGCTCGCGCCCGAGATGATAAGGGAACGGCCCGAGCCGGTCAAGCCGTGCCACTTGTGGGGCCCGTTGCAGGACTATATAATGCGAAGGATGCGGAGCTCAAGGGGAAGGAGCGCGGGAACGAAATTGAAGAGGGGCCTCTTTCTCGGGCGGTTCCAGCCCTATCACAATGGCCACCATGCCGTGATCGAGAAGATCGCCAAAGAGGTCGATGAGTTGATCATCGGGATCGGGAGCGCCCAGTGGAGCCACTCCTTCGATAACCCCTTTACCGCCGGCGAGAGGGTCCTAATGGTCCGCCGGGCGATCCGCCACCTCCCGATCGTCACCTATGTCCTCCCGATCGAGGACATCCAGCGGAACTCCCTCTATGTGGCCCACATCAGGACGATCTGCCCGCCCTTTGAGGTCGTCTACTCCAATAACCCCCTGATCCGGAGGCTCTTCGAGGAGGAGGGGATCGAGGTCCGGCGGACGGAGATGATCGAACGAGACCTCTATTGGGGTGTGGAGATCCGGCGGAGGATGGTGAACGGCGAGCCCTGGGAGGAGCTCGTCCCCCCAGAGGTCGTAGAGGTGATCCACGAGATCGGCGGGCTGGAGCGGCTCCGCCAGGTGACCGAGACCGACACGACCGTCTCCCAACCCCAAGACCTGAGGGAGAGGGGATCGGCTTAACTTAGGCTCGGGATGGGCTTGGAAGAGGAAGTGGGCGAACTGCTCCGGGCGAAGCGGCTCACTCTCGCCACGGCCGAATCCTGCACCGGCGGGCTGCTGGGCCACTTGATCACCAATGTCCCGGGGAGTTCGGCTTACTTCCTCGGCGGGGTCGTGGCCTACTCCAATGAAGCCAAGGAGCGGCTGCTAGGGGTCCGGCATGAGACCTTAATGGAAGAGGGGGCGGTGAGCGCGGCCGTGGCCTTGGAGATGGCGAGGGGGGCAAGGGCGCTCTTCGGGGCGGACCTGGCCCTCTCGACCACCGGGATCGCCGGGCCAGGGGGTGGGACTCCCCAGAAGCCGGTCGGCTTAGTCTATATCGCCTTAGTCGCTCCGGATCGGGAATTATGCGAGCGGCAGATCTGGGGAGGCGAGCGGCTCGAGAACAAGCGCCGTTCGGCCGAGCAGGCGCTCCTCCTGTTGAAGGGCTACCTAGAGTCAGAGTGAGCCTCAATCTTCCGGTCGAGGGGAACGAGAAGCTGGCCGAGCTCGAGCGGCGGATCTCAGCCCATGAGGGGCTCAAGGCCTATTGGTATTGCTCGAATGTCAACGTGATTGACCGGATGGGGATCAACGACCACGGCCCGGTCCACATCAAGATCGTGGCCAACCTCGCCTTGAAGATCCTGAGGCTCCTTGCGGCCGGGGGGATCGAGCCGAGCGCGGTGAAGCACCATAAGCTCTCTCCCGCCGATGCCGAGGTGATCGTGGTCCTAGCGGCGGCCTTGCATGACATCGGGCACATCGTCCACCGGGAGAACCATGAGGAGTTCTCGATCGCCCTCTCCCCGCCGCTCATCGCGGAACTCTTGGCCGGGCTCTATGGGGAGAGGGAGCGAGCGATCTTGACCGCCGAGGTCCTCCATGCGATCTATGCCCACAAGACCGAGGTCGAGCCCTTGACAGTCGAGGCCGGGGTCTTAAAGGTCGCCGATGCCCTGGACATGGAGCAGGGGCGGGCGAGGATCCCCTTCCAGATCGGGGGGATCACCATCCACTCCGTCTCGGCGATGGCCATCGACAAGGTCCAGGTCCGGCGGGGGAAGGAGAAGCCGGTCGAGATCAAGGTCAAGATGTCCAACTCCGCGGGGATCTTTCAGTTAGATAACCTTTTGAAGCGGAAGCTGGAGCATTCCGGGATCAAGGAGCATTTCGAGATCAATGTCGAGATCGGTGAGGAGCGGAAGATCGTGGAGCAGTATCGGCTATGATCGTCGAATTCAGCATCACCCCTATCGGGAGGGGTGAGGGCCTCTCCGAGGAGATCGCGCGGGTCCTCGATCTGGTGGACAAGAGCGGGCTGGAGTATCGGCTCACTCCGATGGGGACGATCGTGGAGGGCGATTGGGACGAGGTTTTCGCCTTGATCAAGCGCTGTCATGAGGCGATGCTCGAGCGGGCCAATCGAGTCTCCACTTGGGTCCACATCGACGACCGGAAGGGCGTCCCCAAGGACCGGATCCGGCATAAGGTCGAGGCGGTCGAGCGGCGGCTGGGGAGGAGCCTCAAGAAGTGAGCGAACCGCGCCCGGAGCGGATGCGAGCGATGGTCCTCCGCCGGGCGGGGCCGATCACGGAGAGGCCCCTCTCCCTCGAGGAGCTCCCGCTCCCCGAGCCCGGGCCGGGCGAGCTCCGGCTCTGGGTCCGGGCCTGCGGGGTCTGCCATACCGATCTGCACACGGTCGAGGGGGACCTCAAGCTCCCAAAGCTCCCTCTCATCCCCGGCCACCAGATCGTAGGGGTAGTCGAGAAGCTCGGCCCTGGAGCGAAGCGGTTCAAATTGGGCGAGCGGGTCGGGGTCCCCTGGCTCAACTCCGCCTGCGGGGAGTGCGACTTCTGCCGGAAGGGGCTGGAGAACCTCTGCCCAAATGCCAGGTTCACCGGCCTCCATGTGGACGGCGGCTATGCCGAGTATGCCGTCGTCCCCGAGGCCTTCGCCTACCCTATCCCCGCGGGCTTCCCGGACTTCCAGGCCGCACCGCTCCTCTGCGCCGGTGTGATCGGCTACCGTGCCCTCCGGCTGAGCGAGGCCCAGGAGGGCGAGCGATTAGGGCTTTTTGGCTTCGGGGCCTCGGCCCACCTGACGATCCAAGTGGCCCGCCACCTGGGGTGCGAGGTCTATGTCTTCACTCGGGCGGAGGAGCATAAGGCGCTGGCGCGGGAGCTGGGGGCCGCCTGGGTCGGGGCCCCCCAAGATGAGCCGCCGGAGCGGCTCGATCGGGCGATTATCTTCGCCCCGGCGGGGTGGATCGTCCCCCTGGCTTTGAGGGCCCTCCGCCCTGGGGGGACAGTGGCCCTGGCTGGGGTCCATATGACTCCGATCCCGGAGATGAGCTATGAGCTCATTTACGGCGAGCGGACGGTCCGGAGCGTGGCGAACATGACCCGAAAGGACGCGCTTGAGCTGCTGGAGCTGGCTGCGGCGATCCCCATCCATACGGAAGTCGAGGTCTACCCCCTCGCCGAGGCGAACGAGGTCCTCCTCAAGCTGAAGGAGGGGCACATCCGCGGCGCGGCGGTCTTGAATGTTGCCCTCCCAGAGGCCCCGGAATATAATGGGTAAAAGACCCTGGGCGACCGGGAGGTAGAAGGGAAGATGGAATCGAAACTTACAAGACGGTCCTTCCTCAAGTTCGCCGGGCTCACCGCTTTAGGATTGCTCGCCCCGAGGGGGCTCTTCCGGGCCGAGGGCGAGGGGCCGCTCAAGCTCAGTTACCCCTTATCGCTCGAGGCCATCCCCCTCAAGTTCGCCGAGAGGGAGGGGCTCTTCCAGGAAGAGGGATTAGCAGTGGAGATCCTCTCGCTCCCCGACGATCTGGCCCGCCGGGATGCCTTCATCTCCGGGCGGCTCGATGGCCTGATCTGCGACCTCTCCACAGTCGTCTTCGGGGTAGCCAACGCCGGGGCCGAGATCGCCGTCACCTCCACGGCCTTCGAGCAGGTCCAAGGGAGCCGGACACTGGCCCTGATGGGGAGCGGGCCATTCGGGATCAGGAGCCTCGAGGACCTCTTCAGTCGCGTCAGCGGGAGATCGAGCGAGTCGATCATGATCTTGATGCGATCAGACATGCACTATGCCACGGATCAGCTCCTGGCCAGCCTGGGCCGGAGGTTCGATGATAAGGTCATCTACACCGAGGGCGGGGACTTGGTGAACATCTACACTCTTCTCATCGGCGGGAGCGTCCTGGCCGCGGTCCTCCCCGAGCCGCTGGCCACCCTCGCCGGACCGAAGGACACCTTCCTCCAGGAGCGAGACCGCGCGACCTACCTCTCGAGCTACGAGGGGATCAAGCTGATGCCGGCCGTGATCGCCTTCCAGCGAGGGGTCCTAGAGGGCCGGCCCGATTCGCTCGAGCGGTTCTATCGGGCCTATAGCCAGGCGGTAAGAGAGATCAATGCCGCGCCGCGAGAGGAGTTCCTCGACTTGGCCGCGGATATCGGGCTCGAGGTCTTCAACCAGATAATCCCCGACCGGCAATACACTAAAGCGGACCTGCCCCCGGGCTTCCTGGAGATCTTCGAGATCCCGCTCTTCCCCCAGCCGCGGCCCCTCGCGGAAGAGGAGCTCCAAGCGGTGGTGAGTTGGGCCCTGGCTAAGCGGTTCATCCGTCAGGGGATCTCCTATGCCCAGGTGACAGATAACCGTTTCTTGAGGGCTTGACTGAGCTGACGAGGATGATCATGACCATGATCGAGGTCGAGGGCCTCCATCTGGACTATCAGCTCGGGCGGGGCTGGCGGGAGGGTAGCCAGGCGCTGGCCGCGATCGCGGGCCTCTCCCTCCGGGTCGGGAAAGGGGAGAGCCTGGCGATCATCGGCCCCTCCGGGTGCGGGAAGACCAGCTTGCTTTATGTCCTAGCCGGGCTGAGGCGCCCGACGGCCGGGGCAGTCCGGATCGCTGGTGAGGAGGTCCGCGGGCCGAGGCGGGATGTGGCCCTCATCCTCCAAGAGATCGGGCTCTTGCCGTGGAAGACCGTCTGGAAGAATGTCGTCCTCGGGCTGGAGCTGAACGGTGGGCTCGACCGGGCCCATTCGGCCAAGGTGGAGGCGATCTTGAGGGAGCTGGGGCTGGCCGAGCTGCGGGACCGCTATCCGGCCCAGCTCTCTGGAGGCCAGAAGAAGAGGGTCGGACTGGCCAGGGCCCTGGCCGTCGACCCAGCGGTCCTCTTGATGGACGAGCCGCTCGCCTTCCTCGACGAGCAGACGAAGGAGGAGATCCAGGACTCGATCCTCCAGCTCTGGCAAGAGCGGAAGGAGCAGTTGACTATGGTCCTCGTGACCCACGACATCGAGGAGGCCGTCTTCCTCGGGCAGAGGATCGCGGTCCTCACCCCCCGGCCGGCGCAGCTCAAGGCGGAGCTGGCGAATCCCGGGCTGGGGACCCCGGACTACCGCCGCAGCCCGGAGTTCTATGAGCTGGTCCGGAAGTTGCGCGAGCTGCTATGAGTCGGCAACGGAAGCTATTCTACTACCTTCTTGGGCTGGGGATCCTCCTGGTGGTGTGGTTCCTCGGGAGCCAGGTCATGGGGCTGGTCTTCAGCCACGAGCCGGCCAAGGCGAAGGCCTTCCCCGACCCGATCATGGCCTTTCGGGCCCTCTACAACAGTTGGGATGAGCTGGGGAGGAACCTCCTCGCCAGCGGGCTTAGGGTCTTGCTCGGGTTGCTGCTCGCGGTCCTGGTGGCCGCCCCGCTCGGGCTGGTCCTCGGCCATGAGGAATTCCTCGACCGGATCTTCAGCCCCGTGATCTACATCACCTTCCCCATCCCCAAGATCGTCTTCTTGCCCCTCCTCTTCGTCCTCTTCGGCTTGACCGAGCTCTCGATCGTCCTGATCATCGCCCTGATCGTGGCCTTCCAGACGCTGCTGGCGGCCCGGGACGCCGCGAGGAATGTCTCCCCGGACTATGTCCTGAGCGTCCGGAGCGCCGGGGCCAACAAGTGGCAGGTCTATCGCCATGTGGTGATCCCCGCCTCGCTCCCTGAGGTCCTGGCCTCGGTCCGGGTCTCCATCGGGATCGCCATCGCCGCCTTGTATCTCGCGGAGACGACCGGGGTCAACTCCGGGCTGGGCTACTTCCTTCAGAGCGTCCGGCGCCAGTTCAGATATGAAGACCTCTTCGCCGGGATCATGGTCATGGGCCTCCTCGGGCTCATCCTCTATGGGCTCCTCGACCTATTGGAGCGGCTCCTCTGCCGCTGGAAGCACCTCTAATCGCATGCGCTTGGAGCGACTGCTCTTGCTAGTGAACTTCGCTAAGGAGGGGGCCGCCCCGCTGGTGGAGCGGATCTCATCCTGGGGGAAGGAGCGGGGGATCGAGGTCGAGGTTGTGGTCCAAGGGGGCCTCGAAGCCGAAGCCCGAGCCCAGACCCGAGCTGGCCCGGGCCCAGAGACAGAGATAAGGACGGTAGTTGTGACCCTCGGGGGGGACGGGACCTTCCTCCGCGGGGCCCATATGTTTGCCCCTCAGGGAGCCCCTCTCTTGGGGATCAACCTAGGGAGCCTCGGCTTCCTCACACAGGTCGGGGCGGAGGAGGCCCTCCAGGCCCTGGAGCGGCTCCGGCGAGGCGAGTTCCACCTCGAGGAGAGGATGATGCTCGAGGGCCGGCTCCGCGAGGAGAGGTTCCTCGCCCTCAATGAGCTCTTCCTCGCCCCTAAAGCGGTCGGGGGGTTCACCGAGCTCGAGCTCCTCGTGGCCGGGGAATCCGTCGCGCTCTACCCTGGGGATGGACTGATCCTTGCCACGCCCACGGGCTCGACCGCTTACTCCTTGGCCGCCGGCGGGCCGATCGTCGATCCTAAGCTAGAGATGATCATCGTCACCCCGGTCGCGCCGCACCGGCTCGGCCTCCGGCCGGCCATCTTCCCCCCGGAGGCGGAGCTCAAGGTCAGAGCCCGTGAGCCCGCGACCCTGCTTGTCGACGGAGACAAGGCCGGCGAACTCGGCCCAGGTGAGGAGCTCCTGGTCCGCCGCGCGCCTTGCCGCGCTAAGGTGGTCGTGGCCGACTCCCCGGGCCTCTTCACCCTGCTAGAGCGGAAGCTCAACTGGGGTGGGAAGCAAGGCGGCTAGGGTGACTAGAACCTCCACAGCAACTGGAAGGTCTGGCCCCCCAGCCCGGTCGGGGTAAGAATGGAGGTCGAGGAGAGCTCCAGGCCCCCGATGGTCGTGCCGATCCTAAACTCCCCGAACCCGGTCGTGAAGGAGGCCTCGCTCACCAGGCTCAGCTCGCCGGAGGTGGCGCTCAAGCGGATGATCTCTCTTGTGATCCCTTGGGGGCCGACCGCGATCCCGCTGGTGATGGAGATCGGCCCGAGCTCGAACTCGATCCCCAGCCGCTCCTCGGTGATGGTAAACCCCTCGGGCTTGAGCTCCGTCTCGCTCTTGAGCGGCCCGGTCGTGAGCGTAAGGGTAATCTGGTCGACATAGAAGTTAAGGTCCTTGTCCAGGGTGAGCTTGCTCCGGCCACCGAAGAGGACTCCCGGTGCGAGGCGGAGGTCTTCTAACTTGAGGACCAGGCTCAACTCCTGGCCCTCGGGGAGGGGAGGGCCGCCGAGCTTCTCCAGCATCAGGCCGATGAGGGAGGTGAAGAACTCGAGCCGGGCCTCGAGTGCGGCGATGTTCCCCAGCCCTAGGGTCAGCTCCGCTTCGGGCAGGAGCGAGGACGGCCTCTCACCCCAGCTCCAGAGGTCGAATGAGAAGCTGAGGCCCCAGAAGAGGGCGTTCAGCTCGGGCTCGACCGCCGGTGGTGTGAGGGGCTTCGGTTGGCCGAGGTCTGCCGCCTGCGCGAGGAAGGCCTCGAGCTCCTTCACCGTCAAGGTCGTGGTCCAAAGGTAGGGGCCAAGGCCTCCGTTACTATCCCTAGCTAACTCGCTGATGAGCGGGGCGGTCGAGGGGACCTCGCTGCAGAGCGCGAGCTGGCCCAAGGAGGGGCAGACGAGCCCGAGGCTCGGCTCACTCCAACTCGAGCAGAATAAGAGGAGCAACAAGAGGAGCAGCCCGAACCCTCTCATCGCCTCGTATGGCCTTATGCGGCCCTCTCTTGCCACTTTAGTTTAATTCTAAAGGCCCGAAGCGGGACTGTCAAGGGAGATTGTCCCGAGCGGGCCATCTCTGCTAAACTTAAAAAGATGAAGCGGCGGGGGTTCAGCTTGAGGTATAAGTTCGTCCTGACCCTGGTGGCCTTCACCTTCCTCCTTTCCGCCTCCTTCGGGGTCATCTCGCTCAAGCGGCTCTCTAGCGAACTGGAGAGCCAGCTCCTCAAGGACGGGAAGGAATTGGTGAATACCCTGGCTGAACGGTTCGCTGACGCGACGATCCCCCTCCTCGCTTGGATGGAGAATCTCCGTTTCCTCGCGGAGATCCTCGCCGCCTCGGGCGATGTGCTCTTCATCCAGGTTAGGGTCGGGGGGGAGACTTACACCGCCCCGAGGCCTGGGCTGGAGGAGATCCCCCCGCTCGAGGCGGGCCTCGCCACTGAAGGGGCTTCCAGGGGGAAGCTCCCCGATGGGGTGGGCTACCTCGATGTCTGGAAGAGCCTCCCCTCGAGGCTGGTGATGAGCCCGGACGAGGGGATCAGGCCGGCCCGAGGGTATGTGCGGGTCGGGCTCTCCTTCGCTCGGGTCCGGAGCGAGATCCGCCAGGAGCTAGGGATCATGGCTTTCATCTCCCTATGCTACCTCCTCATCGGGGTCCTTGTGGCCTTCGTCTTCTACGAGATGATCCTCGGGCCGGTGGAGGAGCTGTCCGCCTCGGTGAGGCAGTTCCGGGTCGACCGGCGGGCGAGAGCGCCCGTCAAGGGGAGCGATGAGCTGGCCCTCCTCGCGGAGGAGTTCAACAAGATGGCCGAGGCGATCGCCGAGAGGGACGAACAGCTCATGGAGGCCAACCGGGTGAAATCGGAGTTCCTGGCGATGATGGGCCATGAGCTCAAGACCCCGCTCCACGCGATCCGGGGGTTCTCCCAACTCCTCCTCGAGGGGATCGATGGGCCGCTCACGCCCAAGCAGCGGGAGGACATCGAGGCGGTATTAGCCTCAGGGGACCATCTCCTCGAGCTGATCGAGAACATCCTGAGGTTCTCTAAGCTCGAGGCGGGGGAGGAGCGGCTCCATCTTGAGGAGGTCGATTCGGCCGGCCTGGTGGCCGAGGTGGTCCAGAGCTTCGAGCGGTTCGCCCAAGAGCGCGGCCTCCGGCTAGAGTCAAGGGTCGAGCCCTTCCTCCTCCGGGCCGACCGGACGAAGCTCCGCCAGGTGCTGATGAACCTGGTGAGCAATGCCTTGAAGTATACCGAGCGGGGAGAGATCAAGATCGAGGCAGCGATGGCGGACGGCCAGGCCCACTTCACTGTTGCGGACACAGGCCGGGGAATCCCCCCGGAGCATCAAGCGAAGGTCTTCGAGCCCTTCACCCAGGTCGACTCCTCCGACCGCCGGGAGGCGATGGGGATCGGGCTGGGGCTGGCGATCGTCAAGAAGTATGTCGAACTCCACGGTGGGCAGGTCTGGCTGGAGAGCGAGCCAGGGAAGGGCTCGCGCTTCCATTTCACTATCCCCCAGGGGGTAGGCCATGCGGATCTTGATCGCTGAGGACGACCCCTCCTCGAGGGAGCTACTCCGGCGGTTCTTGGAGTCGAAGGGGCATGAGGTGCTCCTGGCCGCTAATGGGCTGGAGGCCCTGGAGCGGTTCGGGTCCGAGGGGGCCGACCTCGTCCTCCTCGATGTGATGATGCCGAAGCTCGACGGCTGGGCCGTCTTAAGGGAGGTCCGGAAGGGCTCCTCCGTCCCGGTGATCATGGTCACAGTGAAGGACGCCACGGAGGACAAGGTCCGGGGGCTGGAGCTCGGGGCCGACGACTATGTGACGAAGCCGTTCGACCTCCGGGAGCTGGAGGCCCGGATCTCCGCGGTGATGCGCCGGGTCGCCCCCGGCCCGGTGATCGAGGTCGGAGAGCTCCTCATCGATGATGAGAGGAAGGAGGTCCGGCTCCGCGGGGAGCCGGTCGAGCTCTCCCCCAAGGAGTATGAGCTCCTAAGGCTGCTCGCCTCCAGGCCGGGGAAGGTCTTCTCCCACCGGGAGATCCTGGAGAAGATCTGGGCGGGGAGCGAGTTCGCCTCCTCGGAAGATGTCAAGAAATATATCTACCTATTACGGAACAAGATCGAGGAGGACCCGGAGGAGCCGCGGCTCATCCTGACCGTCCGCGGCTTCGGCTACAAGCTGGCGGTGGAGGAGAGGCCCTAGATTAAATGAAGCTCATCCTCTGGCTCAAGGAGGTCCGAGCCCCGTTCCTGGCACTCTCGCTGGTCCTCGCCCCGATCGGGCCGCTGGCCGCGAGGTGGGAGAGCGGCCTCTTCTCCGGGGCTAGGCTCCTCTGGACCGCCTTAGGGCTGGTCTCGGCCCACATCAGCGTCAACCTCCTCAATGAATACTTCGATTACAAGAGCGGGATAGACCTCAAGACCGTGAAAACCCCCTTCAGCGGCGGGAGCGGGGTCCTCCCTGCCGGCCTCCTCCGCCCCGAGGGGGTCTATAAGCTCGGGCTGGCCGCCCTTTTAGTGGCCCTCGGGATCGGGCTCTATCTTACGGCCATCTCCGGGCCGCTCCTCCTGGTCCTGATCTTCTCCGGCGGGGCGATCATCTGCTTTTACACTACCCACCTCGCCCGCTGGGGGGTCGGAGAGCTGGCCGCCGGGCTAGGGCTGGGGAGCCTCCCGGTCTTAGGGGCCTACTTCGTCCAGACCGGTTATTTCTCGATCAAAGCGGCCGTCGCCTCCCTCGCGCCAGGCTTCCTCACGGCCGACCTCCTCTTGCTCAATGAATTCCCCGATGTCGAGCCCGACCGGCTGGGCGGCCGAGCCCATCTCGTGATCCTGTTGGGGAAGAGGAGGGCGGCCTACATCTATGTCGCGCTGCTCTGCGCAGCTTATCTCACGATAATCGGGGGGACAGCCTCGAGAGCGATGCCAAGCTGGTGCCTGCTCGGGCTCCTCACCTTGCCGTTGGCCTGGCGAGCTGGAAGGACGGCCCTCAGAGATATCGACCTTCCCAAGCTGATCCCCGCACTGGCGGCCAATGTCCTGACTGTCTTGGGGACCGACCTCCTGCTCGCATTGGGTTACCTCCTCGGCCATCGCTAGTGGCGGAAGAGGCCTCCATCACTAAGTGATCCCTGTCACCTTGCCTGCCGACGGAGTGAAGTTTGGTGACGGCCGCCGTTCCTTTGCCAGGCCGCCGCAGCCGATCATAACCGAGCGAGGTGAGGTGAAGATGGAGAGACTGGTGCGCAAGGCCCTGCCGAAGCTCTTCCTGGCCCTGGTCCTCGCCCTCCCGCTTTATGTCCTCTTCATCATCTGCCTGTGGGCCATGCTCACGCCCTAGCCAGCCGGGGTCGAGCGACTTGACGATTCACCCCATCCCTAGCTAAAATTAAGCGAAGGCGATGCCCGCGAACCTCACCCCGGAGTATCTGGCGGCGGAGGCCCGCTACCGCGCGGCCAAGACGGATAAGGAGCGCCTCGCGGCCCTCCAGGAGATGCTCTCCACCATCCCCAAGCACAAGGGGACGGAGAAGCTCCAGGCCGAGATCAAGCGGAAGATCGCTCAGCTCCGGACTGCCCCGAAGAAGCGCGGTCCGAGCCGCTTAGCCCTGGATTCGATCGAGCGCGAGGGTGCGGGCCAGGTGGCCCTCGTCGGGCTCCCCAACTCCGGGAAGTCCAGCCTACTCGCTAGGCTCACCAATGCCCGCCCGGAGATCGCCGATTACCCCTTCTCCACGGTCAAGCCCCTCCCGGGGATGATGGAGTTCGAGGACATCCAGATCCAGTTGGTCGACCTTCCCCCGCTCGCTCGGGGCTACACCGAGGGCTGGGTCTACTCCCACATCCGGAATGCCGACCTGATCATGGTCGTCCTCGACCTCGCGGTGGAGGACCCCCAAAGGGACCTCCAGGAGGTGCTGGCCCTCTTGGAGGAGGAGCGGATCCGCCTGGCGAGGGAGGCGAGCCCCGAGCTCGAAGGGGGTATGCTCGTGAAGGCCGGGCTCCTCTGCGGGACGAAGCTCGATCTCCCTGGGGCTAGGGAGGGCCTGGCCCGACTCAGCTCCAGGGACGGCGGCCAGGGCCTCCCGCTTGTGGCCGTCTCCGCCAGGAGCGGTGAGGGGCTGGAGGAGCTGAAGCGGGCGATCTTCGTTGCCCTGCGGATCATCCGGGTCTACACCAAGGAGCCGGGGAAGAAACCGGACCTGGAGCGACCCTACACCCTCCCCAAGGGGAGCACCATCCTGGACCTCGCCCGGGAGATCCATCAGGAGTTCGCCACACGGCTCCGCTATGCCCTCCTCTGGGGCTCCGGGAAGTTCGAGGGCCAACGGGTCCCGCGGGACCACGAGATCCAGGACGGGGACATCGTGGAACTCCACATTTGAATTTGGATCTAGATCCAGATCGCCGGTTGAACCCTCGCTAGAGCAGCATTATAATCCCCTCGGCCTGGGGGCCGGCCTCGGTGGAGCCTAAGAAGGCGAGATGCGCGAAATCCTGGGATACCTCTGGAGATACCGCTTCCGGATCCTCTTGGGGATCGGGGCGCTCTTCATCGTCGATGGGGCCCAGCTCGTCGTCCCCCTGATCATCAGGAGGGCGGTCGATGAGCTGACGGCCGGGAGTGGGGCGGACCTCTGGCGCTATGCCCTCTATGTCGTCGCGCTCGCGGTCCTCATCCTCATCTTCCGCTTCTACTGGAGGTATTTCATCTTCGGGAGCGCGAGGCTCATCGAGCTGGACCTCCGCGAGCGGCTCTATGCCCATCTTCTCACCCTCTCGCCCCAGTTCTATCAGAGGACACGGACCGGGGACCTCATGGCCCATGCGAACAACGATGTCGATGCCGTCCGGATGGCCTGTGGGATGGGCCTGCTGGCCCTGGCCGATGCCCTGGTGATGGTCTCCTTCTCCCTGGCGGCGCTCTTGGCGATCAACCCTCGGCTGACGCTCTATGCCTTCATCCCGCTCCCGTTCATCACGGCGATCGCGCTCGGCTTCGGGAGGGTGATCCACCGGCGGTTCCAGGCGGTCCAAGCGGCCTTCTCGACCCTCACGGAGAGGGTGCGGGAGACCATCGCTGGGATCAAGGTCTTGAAGTCCTTCGCTCAGGAGGAGGGGGTGGCCCGGGACTTCCGCCGGACCAACCAGGAGTTCGTGGAGAAGAATATGAGGCTCGTCCGTGTCTGGGGCTTCTTCGACCCGGCGATCGCCTTCTTCGCCGGGCTCTCGGGCGCGATCGTGCTCTGGCTCGGCGGGCGAGCGGTCATCCTGAAGGCCATCAGCTTAGGGGACTTTGTGGCCTTCACATCCTATCTGGGGATGCTCACCTGGCCGATGATGGCCCTCGGCTGGGTGGTCAATCTCCTCCAGCGCGGGGCGGCCTCAATGGACCGGCTTAAGCGGGTCCTGGCCGAGGAGCCGGCCGTCACCACCCCGAAGGAGCCGCGCCCTCTTCCGGGCCTGGGGGCGATCGAGTTCCGGGATCTCACCTTCGCCTATCCTGGTGAGAACGGGAAGCCGGCCCTCCATGGGCTCAATCTCCGGGTCCCGCCGGGGACGGTCCTCGGGGTGGTCGGGCTCACCGGCTCGGGGAAGTCGACCTTAGTGGACCTCCTGACGCGGCGGTTCGATCCCCCGCCCGGGACGGTCTTCATCGACGGGATCGACATCCGCGAGGCCGACCTCCGCGAGCTGCGCGGGCTGATCGGGATGGTCCCCCAAGAGGTCTTCCTCTTCTCCGCCACGATCCGGGAGAACATCGCCTTCGGCCGGCCCGAGGCGAGCGAGGAGGAGATCATCCGTGCGGCCAAGCTCGCCGGGCTGTGGGAGGAGATCGAGGAGTTTCCCCAAGGGCTCGATACCGTCGTCGGCGAGAGGGGGCTAGCCCTCTCGGGCGGCCAGCGCCAGCGGGTGGGACTCGCAAGGGCGCTTTTGCGCGACCCCAAGATCCTGATCTTAGATGATGCCCTCTCCGCCGTCGATGCCCGGGTCGAGGAGCTAATCCTGGAGAACCTCCGGGAGGTCCTCCGCGCGCGGACCTCGATCATCATCTCCCATCGGATCTCCGCGGTCTGCCGGGCCGATAAGATCGTGGTCCTCGAGCGAGGGAGGATCACCGAGGAGGGGACCCACGAGGAGTTGCTGGCCCTGGGAGGGCTCTATGCCCGGCTCCACCAGTTACAGCAGCTAGAGGAGGCTCGAGTCCAGTGAGCCGAGATTATTTCTATGAAGAAGAGCGGCTCGGGAAGGCCTACGATGCCCGGCTGACCCGCCGGCTCCTCCGGTATCTGCGGCCCTACCGCGGGGTGTTCTTCGCCACTCTGGCCCTGGGGCTAATCTTGATGGCCCTGGAGCTGGCCATGCCTTATGTCACTAAGGTCGCGATCGATCGCTATATGGAGCCGGTAGGGGCAGGGAGCACGCCTCCCGGGGCGAGAGCGCCGGAGGAGGCCCTCCGCGGGGTCGGGCTCCTCGCCGCCGCGCTCGTTGGGCTCCTCTTCCTGCGGCTCATCTTCTCCTTCGCTCAGGCCTACCTCGCGCAATACACCGGTCAGAGGGTGATGTTCGACCTCCGCCAGGAGATCCTCCAGCACCTCCTGCGCCTCCCGGCGAGCTTCTTCGATCGGAATCCCGTGGGGCGGCTGGTGACCCGTGCGACGAACGATGTGGCCGCGATCAACGAGATGTATACCTCCGTCCTGGTCAACCTCCTCCGCGACGGCTTCCTCCTCTTCGGGACTCTCTTCGTCATGTTCCGGCTCAACGGCCGGCTAACGATGTTCATCCTCGTCCTCGCCCCGGCGATCGCCCTCACGGCTTTGGTCTTCCGGATCAAGGCCCGCGCGGCCTACCGGACCGTCCGGAGGAGGCTGGCCCAGCTCAACGCCTTCCTCCAGGAGGCGATCTCGGGGATGTGGGTCATCCAGCTCTTCGGGCAGGAGGAGCGGAGCCGCCGCCAGTTCGGGGAGATCAACCGGGCCAAATACGAGGCGGACATGCAGCAGCTCTTCGTCCATGCGATCTTCAACCCCCTGATCAGCCTGATGCAGTCCCTGGCGATGGCCCTCCTCCTCTGGTATGGCGGGGGCGGGGTGGTCCGAGGGAGCTTCACCTTGGGGGCGTTAGTCGCGTTCATCTCCTATGTCCGGATGCTCTTCCAGCCGCTGATCGACCTCTCGGAGAAATACAATATCATGCAGGGGGCGATGGCCGCGGCGGAGAAGATCTTCACCCTCCTGGACGAGCCGGAGGAGAGGCGGGTTCCGCTCCAGGCCCACGATGGCCCCGAGGCCGGCCCCTTCCACGGGGAGATCGAGTTCCGGGATGTCTGGTTCGCCTACAAGGACGAGGAGTGGGTCCTCCGCGGGGTCTCATTCAAGGTCCGGCCCGGGGAGCGGGTGGCCCTGGTCGGCCCGACCGGCTCAGGGAAGACAACGATCATAAACCTCCTCCTCCGGCTCTATGAGCCCCAGCGAGGGCAGATTCTCATCGATGGCCGGGACATTCGCGAGCTCGACCCCCAATGGCTCCGGGCGAAGATGGCCGTGGTCCTCCAGGATGTCTTCATCTTCTCCGGCGATGTCTTGGGGAACATCCGCCTCTTCGAGGAGGGGCTCCCCGCGGAGCGGGCGATCGAGGCCGCCAAGTTCGTCCAAGCCCACCAGTTCATCACCGAGCTCCCCGCCGGATACGAGACGGAGCTGGGGGAGCGAGGTGCGACCCTCTCGGTCGGCCAGCGGCAGCTCTTGGCCTTCGCCCGGGCCGTGGCTTTCAACCCCAAGATCCTGGTCCTGGACGAGGCGACGGCGAACATCGACTCCCAGACGGAGCGGAGCATCCAAGAGGCCCTCAAGAGGATCATGGCCGGGCGGACCAGCATCGCCATCGCTCACCGGCTCTCCACGATCAGGAATGCCGATCGGATCATCGTCCTGAGCCATGGGCGGATCGTGGAGGAGGGGCGCCATGAGGAGCTACTCGCCCGGCGGGGGCTCTACTCGGCCCTCTACGAGCTCCAGGCCCGCGCGGCCGCTTGAGGCTAGGTAGGCTGAGCTAGGCCCGCGGCTAGGTCAATCAAGGCCGGGTCAGGCGCTGGCCAAGGCCACGAAGGCCGAGCTTGGGCTCCTAGGGCCGATGAGGTTGGTGCTCCTCCATGGGCTTCGCCCGCCCTTCGAGCCCGAGCAAGCGGGGCTTCCGCCGAGGCGAGAGGAGGGCCAAAAGGAGGAAGAGCCCGCAGGCAGTGAGGGCGATGCTCGTTCCCACCGGGAGATCGGCCCAGAAGGAGAGGCCAAAGCCAGCGAGCCCGGAAAGGGCCCCGAAGGCCGGAGCTAAGAGGAATTGGCGCCGAAGCTCTAAGGTGAGCTGGGAAGCCGCCGAGGGCGGGAGGAAGAGGAGGGCATAGATGAGGAGCCCGCCTACGAGGCGCAGCGAGCCTACCACGGCCGCGCCGATCATGAAGAGCAAGGCCCAGAGGATGGGCCTGGCCGGGATGCCGGCCTCCTCGGCCAGCCTCTTCTCTACGAGTGTGGCCCACACCTCCCTTCGGAAGAGGAGGAGGAAGCCCGCGGAAACGGCCATCACCGCGCCCAAGACGAGGACATCATTCCAGCCCACGCCGAGCAGGCTCCCCCAGAGGAGGGTCAAAGCCGGGGAGCTCAAGGCTTGGCCGGGGCTTAGGGCGATGAAGAGGAACCCTAAGGCCATGGTGAGAGGGAAGAGGATGGCCAGGACCGAATCCGCCGGGAGCCCGGTATAGTCTGCCACCGGCCCGAGGAGCGCGGCCGCGGCAAGGGCCATGAGGAAGGAGAGTGGGAGGGGCGGGAGGCCGAGCCAGAAGGCCAGAGCCGCCCCGGCGAAGGCGGCGTGAGCCATGGCATAGCCTATGGCGGAGAGCCTGAGCCGCAGGGCGCAAGAGCCGAGGAGCCCGGCGGTCGCCCCGGAGAGAAGGGTGGCCAAGAGGCTCGGGAGGATCAGGGCCAGCATGTCCGGACTCCCTCCCAGATCTCGGCCAAGTGGGTCTTGCTCGAAGAGCGGACCAACCCTTGGGGAAGGGGCTGGCTCTTCCCCTCGCGGACGAGGAAGGCCCGATCGGCCCGGGAGAGGAGTTCCTCCTCGTGGACGACGGCGAGGATGGTGAGCCCCTCATCCTTCAGGCCGAGGATGGCTTGGGCCAAGTCCAGCCGGGCCTGGGGATCGAGCGAGGCGAAGGGCTCATCGAGGAGGAGGAGTTCGGCCCCCTTGGCCAAGGCCCGGGCAAGGAGGGCCTTCCGCTGCTGGCCCCCGGAGAGGTGCCCGATAGGCCAATCTGCCCTCTCGACAAGCCCGAATCGGGAAAGGGCCGAAAGGGCCCGCTCATGCTCGCCTTTGGGGAGCCTCTGCCAGGGCCGGAACTGGCCGAATCGGCCCATTAGGACCAAGTCGATGGCCCGGCAGGGCGCATCCGGCGGGAAGAAGAGCTCCTGGGGAAGGTAGCCGACCCTTCGGCGGATCTCCGCCCTGTGGTCTCGGACCTCGAGCCCGAAGGCCCGGGCCCGGCCACGATAAGTGACGAAGCCGAGGAGCACCTCGAGGATCGTGGTCTTTCCCGCGCCGTTCGGGCCTACCAAGAGGCCTAGTTCCCCAGGAGGAAGGGAGAGAGAAGCGCCCCTCAGGGCTGCCCCTCTCCCCCCTGGATAAGCGGCCCAGACCCCTTCTAGCTCGAGGATAGGGTCCATACGAAAAGCTCCTCCTCGATGGCGGTCAGGATCTCGTCCGTAAGGCCTTCCGCGGCCCCGGAAGCGAGGACCTTCCCCAGCCACTCCTCCCGCAAGGCCACCCGTAGGGTCCGGCCATTCGCGATGAACACGGCCTCCGGCCGGCCGCCAGGGAGGACCCGAAGATTACCCTTCCCCGGGGTGCAGCCCGTGGCTATCTGGATCCCATCGACGAGGCAAGAGATGGGAGGCTCAGTGCCGGTGTGGGCCTCGGCAGTGATCCCGGTGAACCCTGGCGAGCCGAGGAGTCGGAGGGCTAGAAGCCCCATCCGGAGCCCTAGGGCTAAGAACGGCCCCTTATGGCCATGAAGCCGAACCCCTAAGGGCAAGAGCTCGGCGGGGTCTATGCTCGGATCGATCTTCTCCCAGTCCATTCTCATGGGGCTCCCACTGCCTGCCCCGCGATGAGGGCCTCGACGGCAGCGAAGACGATCTCGGCATTCACTCGGAGCATCGAGAGCATATCCACCGTCCCTGGGAGGGGCCCGGGGAAGTTAGTGAGGACAATGTGGGTCGCGCCGATGGCCTGGGCCAGGCGGCCGCCGAAGGAAACGCCTGACTGGAGGTTATCGATCACGAGCTTAACCTGGGCCTCACGGCCCCTAGCAGCTAGCTCCGTGAGGTCCCTTACGGTGAGCCGCTCCTCCGGGGGATAGGTGGCGACGATGTTCAGCCCGAGCCAACGAGCAAACCCCTCCTGCCAGGCCATCACGATGGCCGGGACCTTTCCGAGCTCGAGCTCACGAGCCCGGGCCTGGATCTCCCCGGCCAGGGCCTCGAGGTCCGCGAGGAACCGGTCCAGCCGCCCTTGGAAGGCCGCAGCCTTCTCCGGCCAGAGCTCCTCCATCTCCTCCGCGATAGCACGAGCCTTCTCGGCTAGAGGGGCAGGGTAGTTCCACTCCCCTCGGAGCTGGAGCACCTTAGCCCCGGGGTTGATGTTGGCCAAGAGCCGGTCCATCCAAGGCTCGATCCCGTGATAGATCACGAGCTCGGCCTTGGAGAGGTAAAGGAAGTCCGAGGGCCGGAGATCGTAGTGAGCCGGACAGAAGCCGGCGGGGATAATGGTGATCACAAGGACTTCATCAGCCCCGATAGCGCGGACAAGGCTCCCGAACACCTCGCTGGTGGCGATCACTACCGGCTGATCTTGGCCTTGGCCCTGACCCTGACCGAGGCCGAGCGGCCCGCTTGCAACGGCCAGGGCGAGCAGCACAAGAAGCATCATCCTGATCCTGAGATTGAAAGCCATCTCTACCTCCCTTCCTTAAGTAACACCATTTTAACAGAAGTGACACCAAGGGTCAAGACCCCGGAGGACTAACCTTCAGCTAGCGGAGGCGCTGGCCGGTCGAGGTGGCCGCCAGCTTCCCGTGCTTGACCCCCTTCAGCCCGATCAGCCGGTCGGCCAGCCGCTGGACCTCCTGTCCCGGGCCGCGGACGGCCAGAACCTCCAGGCAGTTGGCCTCATCGAGATGAATGTGCATCGTGGAGAGGATCAGGTCGTGGTGCTCGTGCTGGAGGTCGGTCAGCCGGTCGGCTAGCTCCCGCTTGTGATGGTCGTAGAGCAGGATTATGACCCCCACGACCTCCTCGCCCGCCTCCCACTCCCGCTGGACCAGCCGGTCCCGGACCAGATCCCTGAGAGCCTCGGAGCGGTTGGGATAGCCCAGCTCGGCAATCAGCTCATCGAATCGGGCGAGGAGTTCCCCATCCATCGAGACCCCGAACCGCACGAGCTCGCCCATCTTTTTCGATCATACCCGAGGCGGCCGCCATTAGTGAAGAGGCCAGCTCGCTGGCCCGGCCCATAAGTCATGAGGCTCGAGCGGGCCTTACTCGATCAACTGCTCGACCGGCTTACCTTCCTCGGCCTGGGGGAGTGGGGCCTTCTCCTCGATGACCTTCTTCTTCCAGATACCGGTGGAGAGCATCGCGACCGCGAGGAGGGCGGAGGCGAAGTTGCTGATCGCCATCCCGATCCAGATCCCAGTCGAGCCCAGCCCCACCGGGAAGGCGAAGATGTAGCTCAAGGGGAGCCGAAGGGCCCACAAGCGGGCAAGCTCCATGATCATCGTCGGGACATTGTGGCCCGAGCCGCGGAAGATCGCGTTCACTGCCGCGAAGAGCCCGAAGAAGGGCATCCCCGGGGCGAAGAGGGCCAGGAACCTCTCCCCCTCGGCGATGATGTCCCCCCTCCCGGGGATGAAGAAGGCGATCAGCGGCCTGCGGGCCAGCCAGATGACGACCGCCTCCGCCACGAGCAGGAGGAACATCACGGTCGTCCCCTTCTTCGCCGCCTCGCCAGCCCGCTTGGGGAGGTCCGCGCCGAGGCTCTGGCCGAGGATCGTCGTCAGGCCCACCCCGAGCCCGTCGAGGGCGATGAAGAGTAGGCCGAGGATCCGGTCCCCGATCCCGTAGGCGGCGAGCGCGACCGTCGGGTTGGGGACTCGCCCGATGATCGCCATGAGGAGGACGAACCCCAGGGCCGTCCCCGACTGGCCGATCGCGGCGGGAACCCCGATCCCGAGGATCTTCCTCACCCAAGCCCATCTGGGCCGGAGCGCAGGGAGGCTGAGCTTCAGTCCCCTCCGCCCGCGGAAGAGGATCACCAAGGCCAAGATCGAGACGAGCCCCTCGGCAATCACCGTCGCCAGGGCCGCCCCGAAGACCCCCATCTTGGGGAACGGCCCCAGCCCGAAGATCAATAGCGGATCGAGCCCGATGTTGAGCAAGACCCCGGCCCCGTTGACGAGCATCGGTGTGACCGTATCCCCGTAGGCCGCGAGGGAGAAATAGAATAGGAACGGTGCGAACATGAAAGGCAGCCCGAGGAAGATCACCCGGATGTAGAGCGTGGCGACCTCGGAGACCTCGCCCGCCCCGACCAGCAAGGGCAGGATGTGGGGCGAGAAGAAGAACCCGCCGACCCCCACGACCAGACCGGAGGCGAAAGAGAGGGAGAAGATCTGGCTGCAGGCGAAGTTCGCCTCTTCCGAGCGCTTCGCGCCCGTATATTGGGAGATGAGAGCGCTCCCTGCCGCGCCCCCGAACCCGCCGATGAAGGAGATCAAGAGCCAGACGACCGGCCAGGAGATCTGGATCCCCGCGACCGAGGGGCCGCTCTCCGCCGGGGGGAGGTGGCCGATCCAGAAGGCATCGGCCAGGTTGTAGAGCGTCTGGAGGACCCCGGTCACCATCCCCGGCCAGCCCAAGCGGACCATGGTCAGGATGATCGGCCCGTTCAGGATCTCCTCGCGTGAGACCCGCGCCATCCCAGCTCAACTCCTCTCGCTCCGCGCCACCTGTGGCGGAGCACAAACCCAGGAGGGGTAGACCCACAGCTTACCGCCCGTTGCCACGGCGGGCAACCCTCGCCAGAGTCCGTCGCCCCCAAGGCGGACGGGGTTCACATTAGCCGCCCGGTGAGGCAATGGAATTGACAATCTCCGCGCCAGCATGTATCTAAGTGGCCGGAGGAGGCGAGCTTGCCATGCCCATCTATCAGTTTGAGGATCGGATCCCCCGCATCGGCGCGGGGACCTATATCCACCCCTCGGCGGAGGTGATCGGGCAGGTTGTGATCGGCGAGCGGTGTTGGATCGGCCCGGGGGCGCGAATTCGGGGCGACTACGGCGAGATCATCGTCGGCGATGAGACGGCGAT
>JAPWVC010000060.1 GCA_028275195.1 Candidatus Acetothermia bacterium | reverse complement strand
AGGATAACTGCGTCTTGCATGCCCGGCCCGGGGAGGCCTGCCGGATCGGGAGCCATGTCACCATCGGCCACGGCGCGATCATCCATACCGCGACGATCAAGGACTATGCGATCGTCGGGATGGGCGCGGTGGTGAGCGACTGGGCTATTGTAGGGGAATGGGCCGTGGTCGGCGAGGGTGCCGTCGTCAAGCACTCCCAGGAAATCCCGGCGGAGCACATCGCCGTCGGCGTCCCGGCCCAGGTCCTGGATCGGAAGATTACACCGGAATACAAGGCCCAGTGGACCCACTTCAAGGCCACCTATGTCGAGCTCGCCCGCCGCTACAGCGAGGGGCTGCGGGAGATTTAGATGATCCTCACGGCCATTGAAGCGGCCGTCCCGCCGCCCATGCAGATGGTGGTCAGGCCGTGCTCCAGCCCGCGCCGCCGGAGCTCGTAGATCAGGGTCGTCAAGATCCTCGTCCCTGAGGAGCCGATCGCATGGCCCAAGGCAAGCGCACCGCCGTTCACATTCACCCTCTCCCAATCCCAGCCGAGCTCCTTCCCATCGGCCAGGGTCTGCGCGGCGAAGGCCTCATTGACCTCGATCAGGTCGAAGAAGTCGATCTTGACCCCCAGCTTCTCCATCAGCATCCTCGTGGCGAAGACCGGGCCGTAGAACAGTTCTATAGGTTCCACCCCGACGACGGCGTAGCCGATGATCTGGGCCAGGGGTCTTAAGCCCCGGCGCTTCGCCTCATCCCTGGCCATGACCAGGACCGCGGAGGCCCCATCGCACAGGCCGGGGGAGTTCCCGGCTGTGACGGTCCCGCCCTCTTGGAAGACTGGCTTAAGCTTGGCCAGCTTCTCTAAAGTCGTATCGGGCCGGATCGTCTCGTCCCGCTCCAGGAGCCCATCCTTGAAGGGGATCGGAATGATCTCCTCCTTGAACTTCCCCTCCTCCGTGGCCTGTGCGGCCTTCATGTGCGACTCGTAGGCATAGCGGTCCTGCTCCTCCCGGGAGATCCCCGACTTCTTGGCAGTGTATTCCGCCGCCAGGCCCATATGCTTATCCTCGAAGTTGCACCAGAGGCCGTCGTAAACCAGGAGGTCTTTGACCTGCTGGTCCCAGAGGCGGTAGCCTTGGCGCGCGCCGGGGAGGGCGTAGGGGGCATTGGTCATCGACTCCATCCCTCCGGCGATGATCGCTTTGGCGTCCCCGGCCTTGATCGCCTGGGCCGCTAAGATCACGGCCTTCGTGGCCGAGCCGCAGACCTTATTGACCGCGAAGGCCGGGACCTTGGGGGAGAGGCCCCCGCGGATCGAAGCCTGCCTCGCCGGGGCCTGGCCCGCCCCGGCCTGGACCACCTGCCCCAGGATCACCTCATCGAGGTCATCGCCTTTGAGGCCGTTCCGCTCCTTCAGGGCGGCGATGACCTTCGCGCCCAGGTCCGTGGCTTTATACTGGGCTAACGAGCCCTGGAACCGCCCCGTGGGGGTCCGGACAGCATCGACGATCACGACATCGGTCATGAAATGCTCCCTCCTCTACTATCTCTCTGGTCTGGCGCTTGGTAGCGGGCTCATGGCGTAAGCCGGTAGAGCATCCTGGGGAAGGGGATGGCCTCCCTAATGTGCTTCAATCCGCAGATCCAGGAGACCGCCCGCTCGATGCCGAGCCCGAAGCCGGAGTGGGGGACCGAGCCGTATCTCCGGAGGTCGAGATACCATTCATAGGGCTCGCGTGGGAGGCCGAACTTCTTCAATCGCTCCTCCAATAGCTTCAGATCGGAGATCCTCTGGCTCCCGCCGATCAGCTCCCCATAGCCTTCGGGGATGATCAAGTCCGCGGCCAAGACTAGGTCGGGGTTCTCGGGCATCGGCTCCATGTAGAAGGCCTTCATCTCCGCGGGGAGGGCCTCGACGAAGACCGGCTTGCCGAAGTGATCCCCCAGGGCCTCCTCCTCCGGGGCCCCGAAGTCCTTCCCCCAGGGGAGCTCAAGGCCCTTCTGCTTCAGGATCTTCAAGGACTCATCGTAGGTGATCCGGGCGAAGGGCCCTTCCACCTCCCGCCTCAAGAGATCGATGTCCCGTCCCAGCTTCTCCAGCTCCTTCCTCCGGCGGTCGATCGTCCTCAAGACGATGTAGCGGACCAGTTCCTCCTGGAGCTTCAAATTGTCCTCATGTTCGTAGTAGGCCATCTCCGCCTCGGCCATCCAGAACTCGGTTAAGTGCTTCCTCGTCTTGGACCGCTCGGCCCGGAAGGTTGGGCCGATCCAGTAGACCCTTCCCAAGGCCATGGCCGTGGCCTCGAGATACAATTGCCCGCTCTGGGTGAGGTAGGCCTTCTCGTCGAAGTAGTTGACCTCGAAGAGGGTGGTCGTCCCCTCCACCGCCGCGGGGGTGAGGATCGGGGCCTCCGTGGCGATGAACCCCCGCTCGTTAAAGAAGTCTCGGATCGCTTGAAGGACCTCGTGCCGGACGCGGAGGATCGGGACCTGCAAGGCCGAGCGGAGCCAGAGGTGGCGGTGGTCCATCAGGAACCCCACGCCATGCTCCTTCTTCCCGATGGGATACTCCTCAGCCAGGTGGACCAACTCTAGCCCCGTGACCGCGAGCTCGAAGCCCCCGGGTGCCCGCGGGTCGGCCCGGACCACCCCACGGACCTTGATCGAGGACTCCTGGGTCAGCTCCTCCGCGAGAGCGAAGACCTCATCGGGGACCTCGCCCTTGACCAGGACCCCTTGGATGATCCCCGTCCCGTCCCGGACGAGGAGGAACTGGATCTTCCCGCTCGAGCGGCGGTTGTAGAGCCAGCCGCAGAGCAGGACCTCCTGGCCGACCTTAGCCGCGATCTCCTCGATATAAGTCTGGCCTTCCATCGAGTCCTTAGTCTATTTCTCGCCCCAAGGGGAGTCAAGGCCGGCCCAGGACCGCGATCATCTCCTCATGGATCTTCCCGTTGGAGGCGAGGACCTCGTTCCCGTAGAGGTCTAGCTCCCCGCCGGAGAAGGCCGTGACCATCCCTCCCGCCTCGCGGACGATCAAGGCCCCGGCCGCAATGTCCCAGGGCTTCAGGTCCAGCTCCCAGAAGCCGTCGAACCGCCCGCAGGCGACATAGCAGAGGTTCAAAGCGGCGGAGCCGTCTCGTCTGATCGCTTGGGCCCTGTAGATGAACCGCTCGAAGAGCCGGAGATTCGCGCCGATCCGCCCCGGATCATAGGGGAAGCCGGTGGCGAGGAGGGCCCCGGAGAGCTTATCGACCATGGAGACCCTGATCGGCTTGCCGTTGAGGGTCGCACCCCTTCCCCTCTCGGCGAAGAAGAGCTCCTCGAGGGCCGGGTTGTAGACCACTCCCAGAAGGAGTTCCTCCCCCCGGGCTAAAGCGATGGAGACCGCAAAGATCGGATAGCCGTGGGCGAAGTTCGTCGTCCCATCCAAAGGGTCGATGAGCCAGCGATACTCCGAATTAGCTCGGTAGGAAGAGCCCTCCTCTGCTAGGAGCCCGTGCTCGGGGAAGCGGGCGCGGATCACTTCGATGATCAGTTCTTCCGCGGCCCGGTCGTATTCGGTCACAAGGTCGAGCCGGCTGCTCTTCAATGAGAAGCCTCGATTCGAGCCGAAGCCCTCTTTCAGGAGCTCCCCGGCCCGGCGGGCCGCCTCGAGGGCTACCTCTGCCTCTGCCCTAGCCCCAGCTCCCACTCCCATCGTCGCATCCTCTCCAAAAGCTCGTGGTCTGTAAGATCGATCTTGAGAGGGGTTAAGGTGATCCAGCCCTCCCTGCTCGCCGCCAGGTCTGAACCCTCGCGGTGGTCCTCATCGACCAAGGTGCTGGCTGGCCAATAGAATGGCTCACCGGAGGGGTCTTCCCCCCGGAGGAAGCGGTCATCATACCTCTGGAGGCCCTGGACCGCGAGCCTGACCCCTTTGATCTGCTCCCGCGGGAGGTCAGGGATATTCACATTGAGGCAGACCCTGGTCAAGGCCGGCTTATGCTCGATCAGGCCCTCTAGGAGGGTGCGCGCGATCGCCGCCGCTTCGGCGAACCTTGACCGAGCTTGAGCGGGGTCGGAGCGAGGGCCGCTCCGGCCTGCTAAGGAGAAGGCGACCGCGGGGAAGCCGTCGATCGCCCCCTCGATCGCCCCGGAGACGGTCCCGGAGTAGAAGAGGTCGATCCCCAGGTTCGGGCCATCATTGATCCCTGAGACCACCCAATCGACCTTCCGCTCCGCGAGGAATAGGCCGAGCTTGACCGAGTCCGCGGGCGTCCCGCTCGTGGCGTAGCCGAAGGGCTTCCCATCCCTGTAGACCCGGCGGAGCCGGAGGGGCCAGCGCTTGGTGAAGGCATGGCCGGAGCCACTCATCTCCCTCTCTGGGGCGACGACCAGGACCTCACCTAGCTTCTCCAGCTCCTCCGCCAGGGCGATGAGCCCGGGGGCCTCGATCCCGTCGTCATTCGTCAGGAGGAACCTCATCTAATTGGCCTCCTGTAGGCCCTTGTAGGCCATAGCCAGGGCCTTGGCCTTCTCCCCCGCAGTGGCCAGCTCCTGGGCCCGTTCGCGGCACTCGCGTGCAAACTCCTTGTCCTCCATCGCCTGGAGGTTGACCTCCACATTGAGCAAGGCGGCCTCTAGCCCTGCCGCGGCCAGTGCGGCCGCGGCCCTAGCATCGCTTTTAGCGTTCTTGTTCCCCCTCGCGATCACGAGCTTGCTCAGCTCGAGGGCCCGGAGGCATTGCTCTGCCGTCTCCAAGGGGACTGCACAGGCTCGCTTTAAGGCCGCCTCGAGCGCCCCTGGGCGGGCAGGGTCCCCCTTCGGAAGCCGATAGGCGGCCATCACCTCCTCGAAGGCCGCGATATCGGCCTCAATGAGCCCGGCCAGCCGGTCCCGGAGCGCGCGGGCCTCCGCCAGGGCCTCCTTCATCTCCTCTTCAGCCCCTTCATACCCCCGTTTCCCTAGGGTGAGGCCAGCCACCATAGCGATGAGCCCAGCGGCGAGCGCGCCCGCCAGGGCCGCCGCGGCCCCGCCCCCGGGGGCCGGCGAACTAGAGGAGAGCTCCTCCAAGAAATGCGAGAGCGGCTCCTGAAGAAGGCTCATCTCTCCCTCTCCCAGTAGACCCGGACGAAGTTCTCTCCCGCCTTCTGCTTGATCACGAGGCTCCCGGCATGAGCGGAGTTGACGGCCCGGCCGATCCGCCGTGCGAGGTGCTGGTTGGTCGTGGCGATCTCGAGCCCCTCGTCCTTCCGTTCGACCCACATGATCCGCTGGAGCGGACGCTTAGCCCGGGCCTGCTCCTCCTGGTTCCGGACGATGTTCATGATCTCTTCCTCCTTCTCGAGGAGGTAGCTCCCGGAGAGGTAGACCAGCCCGCCGGGGGCGCGATCGAGCTCGCGGCGGCAGGCCGGGCAGAGCTCCCGGTTCGCCCCCTTGGGGGGCTCGCCCGCCTTGGTCGCCAGGTGCCAGGCCCCGCCGCTGTAGATGAGGCCGCAGCGGCTGCAGACCGTCGGCTCGGGGAACTTCCGCTCCTCGCGGTAAGGGCTCTTCCGCTCCGCGCCGATATCCGACCTTCGCTCTCTCATAAGCGATCACCTCGCATAGACCCAATATAGCTTCCTCACCCAGGCCGTGCAACCTCTCCAGGCCTTTTATATCCTTGAAAAGGTAGGGCATGAGACCCCATCTTGCAGGCGGGCTGGCCTGGCTCCTCCAGCATGGCCCGGCGGGTCGGCGGAGCTTGGCCAAAGCGAGTGGGCTGGGTGAGATCGTCGTCCGTCAGGAAGTGGAGCGGCTCGGGCGGCTCGGGCTCGTGGAGATCGACCGGCGAGGGACGAGGCTCACCGCCCGCGGGCGAGAGGAGTTTTCACCCATCCTGGCCCGGGTGAAGGGGATGCGCGAGCTCCAGCTCCGGGGGCTGGCCCTCGACCGGTTCACCCTGGGAGCGTTGATAGCCGGGGTTGGAAGGGAGGGGAGCGGCCCGACCTGGCGGCTCCGGGACCTAGCGGTCCGTGAGGGGGCGAGCGGGGCGATCCTCATTACCCAAGCGGATGGGGCGCTCCGGTTCAGCGATAGTGGCGAGCCAGTCGGGGCCCGGAACCCCGAGGATGCAAGGCTCCTTTACGAGAATTTCCCGGGGTTGGAGGAGGGGGACCTCCTCGTCCTCGTCTCTGCCGCGGGCCGAGGGGCCGCCTACCTCGGCCTCTGGCGGATCATCCTCGAGCTGGTCGGATGGCCCCAGGCTGGCTAGGGCCGATCTTGGGCCATTGATCTCCCCGCCCGCTTCGGTTATCATACCCCTGAGATGTTGCCCTTCCAGTTCGAGGAGGAGCCTCCCGCGGCGGAAGGCAAGGTCTATACCGTCTCCGAGCTGAACCGCGCGGTCCGGGAGCTGCTCGACTCGGTCTTCCCTTACATCTGGGTCGAGGGTGAGGTCTCTAACCTCAAGCACCACTCCTCAGGCCATATCTATCTCACTTTGAAGGACGAGGGGGCCGAGATCGATGCGGCCATCTTTGCCGCGGAGAGCCGGCCGCTCGCCTTCCTCCCCGAGGCGGGGCAGAAGGTCCTGGCCTTCGGAAGGGTGACCATCTTCGAGCGGCGCGGGCGGTATCAGTTTGTGATCCAGGAGCTCCGGCCCGCCGGGATCGGGCGGCTCCAGCTCGAGTTCGAGCGGCTCAAGGCCCGCTTGGAGGCCGAGGGCCTCTTCGCTCAAGAGCGGAAGCGCCCGCTCCCTTCATTTCCCCAGAGGATCGGGGTCGTCACCTCCCCGGAGGGGGCGGCGATCCGGGACATCTGCTCCGTGATCTCCAAGCGCTATCCCCTCGTCGAGCTCCTCCTCTTCCCCGCGCGGGTCCAGGGGGAAGGGGCGGCAGAGGAGATCGCCCGTGCGATCGAGGCCGCCAATCGGTATCGCCGGGATGGGCGGGGACTGGACCTCCTGATCGTCGGGCGGGGTGGGGGCTCGCTCGAGGACCTCTGGGCCTTCAATGAAGAGGTCGTGGCAAGGGCCATCTTCAGCTCGGCCGTCCCGGTCATCTCGGCCGTGGGGCACGAGATCGATTTCACCATCGCCGATTTTGTGGCCGACCTCCGGGCTCCTACCCCGACCGCCGCGGCCCAGATGGCCGTCCCCGACCGAGCCGAGCTCTTGGCCAGGGTTAAGGAGCGCTTGCGGGAGTTGATCGCCTCCCAGGAGGCCCATCTTGAGCGGATGGAGGCCCAGCTCCAGGCCGCCTTGCGGAGCTATGCCTTCCGTTCGGTCGGGAGGCGGATCGAGGAGGGCCTCCAAGCCCTCGATGAGCTTGTGGAGCGGCTCGAGCGGGCTATCGCGCGCCTCCTCAAGGGTAGCGAAGAGCGGCTAGAGGGCCTCTGCCGGCGGCTCGAGGGGGCCGATCCTAAGGGGCTCCTCGCCCGAGGCTATGCGCTCGTCATGCGCGCCGCCACGGGCGAGGTGGTCAAGGCCGCGGCGGAGGTAGAGCAGGGTGAGCATCTCCGGGTCCGGCTCCACCGGGGCGAGCTCCTCTGCGAGGTCCAGGAGGTGATCGAGGGATAGGGATGGCCGAGGCCGAGCTGGGGGCGATGAGCCTGGAGGAGAAGTTAGCCCGATTGGAAGAGATCGTCCAGGTCCTAGAGCGGGAGGAGGTCTCCTTGGAGAGGTCGCTGGCCCTCTTCGAGGAGGGGGTAGCGCTGGCGAGCGCGGTCCGCAGGGAATTGGAGGAGAGCCGGCTGAGGGTCAAGCAGATCCTCGAGGGAGCCGAGCTCCCCTT
>JAPWVC010000083.1 GCA_028275195.1 Candidatus Acetothermia bacterium | reverse complement strand
GGGGCAGTTCGAGGGCTCCTTGCGCGGGGGGGTTCTAGCGGTGCTCGCCTTCTCGGGGGTCGCCCTCCTCGGGGGCCTCTGGGTCGGGACGATCCTAGCCGAGACCCCCTTCTTCTTGAAGCTCCTAGAATTTCGGGGCGTGAAGGCCGCGCTCGTCCTCCCCCTCCTCGGGGCCCTTCTCATCCATTCTGCTCGGGATAGATTCGCAGAGCTGAAGAGCCTGCTCCTCAGGAGGCCGACGCTCGGGGAGTTGGCTCTCATCGTCCTCGGCGGGGGAGTGGTCCTGATCGCCCTCTTGAGGAGCGATAACCTCTCGATCATCCCCGTCTCGGGGCTCGAGGGGCGGGCCCGAGGGCTGCTCGAGGGGTTACTCTATGCCCGGCCAAGATTCAAAGAGTTCCTGCTCGGCCATCCCTTGCTCCTCCTCTGGGGCGCTTACGGCCGACGGCTCCGCGAGTATGGGCCCATCCTCCTCGCCCTTGGCCTGGTCGGCCAGGTCTCGATCGTCAATTCCTTCGCCCACCTTCACACGCCGCTCCTCCTCTCTCTCCTCCGGACGGCCAATGGGCTGGCTCTGGGGCTGATCTTGGGGCTGATCGCCTGGGCCTTGGTCCGCTGGGGTGAGCGGCTGTGGCAGAGCGGGTCCTGATCGGCGGCTATTACGGCTTCGGGAACCTCGGGGATGAGGCCCTCCTCTTCGCCCTCCTCCGCAAGCTACGAGAGGCTCTCCCGGCGGTCGAGCTGGTGGTCCTCTCGCAAGAGCCGAGGCGGACGGCCGCGGCCTATGGTGTGGAGGCTATCAATCGTTGGAATCCCCTGGCGATCTGGCACGAGCTGAGTCGAGCAAGGCTCTTCCTCCTCGGGGGCGGGGGCCTCCTCCAAGATGTGACGAGCCGCCGTTCAGCCATTTACTATCTGGGGCTTCTCTGGCTAGCCCGGCTCCGGCAGGTCCCGGCCTTCCTCCTCGGCCAGGGGGTCGGGCCGCTGCGGAGCCGCCTCCTGCGGCGGCTGGCGGTGCGGGAGCTCAAGCGAGCGGAGTATGTGATGGTCCGGGATGAGCTGAGCTTGAGGCTCCTCCGGGAGTGGGGGGCTGACCGAGGCCAACTCATCCGCGGATATGACCTTGCGCTGACCCTTCCTTCTCAGCCGGCTCAGGAGGGCCAGGACCTCTTGCTCGTCGTGCTCCGAGAGCCGGGCCGGCGAGATCGGGGCCGAGCGCGGTTTATCGCCGAGCTAGCCGCCGCACTGGACGAGGCCAAGTGGCGGTTCGGCCTCCGCCCGGCCTTCTTGCCCCTCTTCCCTCGAGAGGATTACGAGCTCATCGGGTCCCTCCGCCGGGCCATGGCCGTGGAGAGCGTGGTGCTGGACCCGGAGGGGCTGCCACTCCCCGAGGTGCTCAAGCTGTTCGGTGAGGCGAAGCTCGTCTTAGGGATGAGGCTCCATGCGCTGGAGTTCGCCCTCCTTGCGGGAATCCCTTTTGTGGCCTTTAGCTACGACCCTAAGGTCGAGGAGTTCGTCCGGGCAGTTGAAGGGCTGAGCGGGCTCAAGCTACCGGTCCTACAAGCGAGAGAGGTCACGGCAGCGGGGCTCTTGGGCGCGCTCGAGGGGCTTTGGGCCAATCGAATGGCATATCGCGCTCGGCTTGCGGTCGCTGCCGCGGAGCTGGGAAGGCTAGCGGACTCGAAGCTGAAGGAGGCCTTGGCCAAGCTCGCTAAGGCCCTGGAGAGGCCCCCTGAGAAGGCCATAAGGAGGCGAGGGCAGTGAGCCCAGGGCCATGCCACAAGCCGGTCCTGCTGCACGAGGTCGTCCGCCTCCTGGGAATCAAGCCTGATGGGACCTACCTCGATTGCACTGTCGGCGGGGGCGGCCATGCCTATGAGATCGCGAGGAGGCTCGATACTGGCCTGCTCATCGGGCTCGACTGGGACAGCCAAGCCCTGGAGGAGGCTCGGGCCCGACTCGAGCCCTTCGCGGCTCGCGTGAAGCTGGTCCAGGCCAACTTTCGCGACCTGGAAGGGGTCCTCGACCGGCTCGGGATCAGCCTCGTTGATGGCCTCCTCTTCGATCTCGGCCTCTCCGCGATCCATGTGGACTCGCCCGAACGGGGGTTTAGCTTCCGGAGCGACGGGCCGCTCGACATGCGGATGGACCGGGAAGGGAACCCTCTCACCGCCGCTGAGATCGTGAACAGCTACAGCCGGGCCGAGCTGGTCCGGATCTTGAAGGAGTATGGTGAGGAGCGCTGGGCTTCCCGGATCGTCGAGGCCATCATCCGGGCTCGGGAGCGCGAGCCACTCGAGCGGACACTCCAACTGGCCGAGCTAGTCGTGGGGGCGATCCCCGCCCCCGCCCGGAGGAGGATGAAGATCCACCCCGCGACCCGGACCTTCCAGGCCTTAAGGATCGCGGTCAACGATGAGCTGGAGAACCTCCGCCTCGGGCTTGAGGCCGGTTTCCGCCGGCTCGCCCCAGGAGGGGTGATGGCCGTGATCTCCTTCCATTCGTTGGAGGATCGGATCGTCAAGCGGTTCTTCCGCAATAGAGCCGACCGGGGTGAGGCCGAGCTATTCAAGCTGATCCGCCCCACCGCCGAGGAGATCGCCGAGAACCCCCGGGCCCGGAGCGCCAAGCTCCGCGCGGCCCAGAAGGTCCGCTAGCCTCCGGACAGCCGTCCTTCTCCTGCTGATTCGCTCTCCCTAGACTGAGGGCCGAACTTGAGATGGCTAAGCGGGCAGTCGGCATGGCAGCGCTCTCTTATCCACGGGCGCAGCGGGGCTTCCCCCGGAGATGGGGAGGGCGCGTAGGAGCCAATCGGCCTTGGTGGGCTGCTGAAGCCGAGGCCGAGGAGTCCCCGGCCCTCGCCTTTGCTGTCCTAGTCTCGGTTATGATCCTCGTCGCCGCTTTGGCCTTCCTCTTCGTCTGGCAAGGCTGGAGGCTGACCGCGCTTCACAGCGAGCTTACCGTCCGGCGGGCGGAGGTCGAGCACCTCGCGGCGGAGAACGAGGCCCTGAAGCTCAAGATCGAGCAGGCCTTCTCCTTGGAGCGGATCAGCCTCTACGCCAAGACGGTCCTCGGGATGGTCGAGCCGCCCCTCCGCTACCTCCGCCTGACCGAGCCAGGGCGATGAGCCTCTCCGTGCGCGTCAAGCTCGTCTTCATCCTCATTTTCTTCCTCTTGGCGACGATCGCCGGGCGGCTCTTCCAGCTCCAGGTCGTCGAGCATGGCTTCTGGGCCGCCCAGGCCGAGAGGATCCAAGAGAGGGAGATCATCGAGCCCTATCCCCGCGGGCGGATCTACGACCGGAACGGGCTCCTCCTCGCCGCCGATGTCCGGACCTCCTCGATCGCGGTCGATCCGAAGCACCTGAAGCGGCCGGAGGCGCTCAAGGCCATCTTGAAGAGGGAGCTCGGCTTGAGTGATCTCTTCCTCAGCGAGCGGTTCGCCCGCGATAGCTACTTCGCCTGGATCGCCCGGAAGGTCGACCTTTCCAAAGCTATGAAGATCGCCAAGGAGGCCGAGCAGGCCGGTGTCGAGGGCTTGATCATCATCGACGAGTGGCGGCGGGTCTACCCCCAAGGTGAGCTGGCGGCGAACCTCCTCGGCTTCGCCGGAATCGATAATGTGGGGCTGGAGGGGCTCGAGCTCGGGCTCGACGCGCTTCTGCGCGGCGAGCCAGGTGTGGTCCGGCTCGTCCGGAGCGGGGATGGGGCGGTCATCGCCGAGCGAGTCCGCGCCCCCGGCCGGCCGGGGGCAGACCTCGTCCTGACCATCGATGGGCGGATCCAGCGGCTCGCGGAGGAGGAGATTACCGAAGGGGTTGAGAGGTTTAAGGCCCAGAACGGCTTCATCATCGTCATGGACCCCCAGAGCGGCGAGCTTTTGGCCCTAGCTCAGGCGAAGCGCTACGACCCGAACGATCTCGAGCATTCCACCCCGGAGGAGCGGTTGAATTATGCCTTGAGCTGGCCGTTCGAGCCCGGCTCGGTCTTGAAGATCTTCGTCGCCCTGGCCGCGCTCGATGGGGGCGCCATCTCCCTGGAGGAACGGGTCAGCGGGAACGAGCCGGTCGTGGTCGGTGGCCACCGATTCCATAACGCTCCGAACCGGAGCTACGGCCCGGTCAGGCTCGAGGACATCATCGCCTATTCCATCAACACGGGGATGATCCGGGTGGCCCTCCGGTTGGGCGAGGAGCGGCTCTATACCTTCCTAAAGAGGCTGGGGTTCGGACAGGAGACGGGGCTCGGCCTCCCTGGGGAGGTCCCGGGCTCGCTCAGGCCGGTGAAGGATTGGTCGAAGCCGGACATCGGTGCGATCGCTATCGGCCAAGCGATCTCGGTCACCGGGCTCCAATTGGTCACCGCCGGGGCAGCGATCGCCAACGGCGGGAGGCTCCTCGTGCCCCAGATCATCAAGGAGATCAGGCGGAGCGATGGGCGAGTCGAGCGCACCAAGCCCCAGCTAGTCCGGCAGGTCGCCTCGCCCTGGGCCGTGGCTGCCCTGAAGGGGATGATGGTCCAGGTGGTCGAGCGGGGGACGGGGACGACGGCCAGGATCAAGGGCTTCTCGATCGCGGCCAAGAGCGGGACGGCCCAGAAGGCCTCCCCTGGGGAGGGCTATCTCGAGGGGAAGTATGTCTCCTCTTTTTTGGGCTTCTTCCCCGCCGAGCGGCCGCGGTTCACCATCCTGGTGGTCCTGGACGAGGTGGGGGTCGAGCCCTACTGGGGGGGCCAGACGGCCGGGGCGGTCTTCAAAGGCCTAGTGGAGAGGCTGATCGATCTGGAGAATCTGAGGCCGGAGGATTAGATTTAAGAGAGGCTCCGGAGCCCAGCGAGCCGCTGCCTCGTCCGGCCCTCGAGGCGGGCAAGGCTCTCTTCAGCGAGCTGGCGGACCCGCTCCCGCGAGATCCCCAAGAGCTCGCCGATCTCCTTCAATGTCCTGGGCCGGCCGTCCTGGAGGCCATAGCGGAGCTCGAGGATCTGGCGCTCCCTCTCTGGGAGGCCCTTGAGGAAGGTCTCGAGCTCGTCATTCAACAGGTCCTTTGCCGCCGCGGCCGCAGGGGAGGGCGAGACCTCATCAGAGATGAAGTCCCCGAGCGTCTCTTCCTCACCCTCGCCCACCGGGGTCTCGAGCGAGGTGACGCTGGTGAAGGCCAGCTCCTTGACCTCGCGGACCCGCTCCGGGGTGATCTGGAGCCGCGCGGCTAGCTCATCATCGCTCGGCGGGCGGCCCTGCTCCGCGAGATACTCCTCCTCGAGGCGGTTGATCTGCTGGATCAGCTCGAGGATGTTCTCCGGGAGGCGGATGAGCCGCCCCTGGGTGGCCAAGGCCCGGACGATCGCCTGTCGGATCCACCAGGTAGCGTAGGTCGAGAACTTATAGCCTTTGGTCCAGTCGAACCGCTCGACCGCCCGCATCAGCCCGATGTTCCCCTCTTGGATCAGGTCGAGCAGCGGCAGCCCCAGACCGACATAGCGCTTGGCGATGGAGACGACCAACTTTAGGTTGGCCAGGGCCATCTTCTCCTTGGCCTTCTCGTCGCCCTGCTGGACCCGCTTCGCCAGCTCGACCTCCTCCTCCGGCGTGAGCAAGGGGACCTTGCTCGCGTCGCGGAGGTAAATCTCCACTAAGCTCTCCGAAGCTGGAATGTCCATCCTTTCGCGCTCAGCGCGCTCCTCCTCTTCTTCCGGTTCCAAGGTTAGGATGCCATCATACTCCATATTCCCCTCCTCCGCAAGGCCAAGGGTGAGGGCG
>JAPWVC010000053.1 GCA_028275195.1 Candidatus Acetothermia bacterium | reverse complement strand
AGGCTGCCCGCCCCTGTAGCTTACTCGACCTTGATCTCGATGACCTTCTCCTTCTTCAGGGACTCCTTCAAGGGGACGGTGATCTTGAGGATCCCATGCTCGAACTTTGCCTGGATCTTCTTCGGGTCCTCGATCTCCTCGGGGAGGGGGAAGACCCGCTGGAATCGGCCGTAGCGCCGGCCGATCCGGAGGTAGTCCTCCTCCTCGATCCGCTCATCCCTCTTCACCTCTCCGGAGACGATCAGCCGGTTGTCCTCGACGCGGAGGTCGATGTCCTCCTTCCGGACGCCGGGGAGCTCCGTCTCATAGACGAGCTTCCCCTCCTTCTCGTAGATGTCGGTCCTCCCGAGGGTCTCCCACCCGAAGAATGGCAGCTCGAAGTCCCTGAAGAATTCGTCCATCCAGCGGCTCAGCCGCGTGCTCAGCCGGAAAGGCTCCTCCCAGATGCTCGGCAGCCTGGTCATGAACATCACCTCCTTTCCCTTGGGGTTTTCCCCCTTCTTAGCAGTCAATGACCTTGACTGCTAAGATTATACCACCCCCCAGCCGGGCTGTCAAGGGTTGCCTCGCCTGCCGCTGGCGGGGATAATAAAAGGGTATGAAGTCCGAAGAAGTCTTCTTGCTGGGGCAAGAGCTGCGGCTCCAGGCCCTCCTCGGGGTGGAGGGGGGATGGCTCCCCCCGACCGATGTCTACGAGACCGAGGAGGCGTTTGTG
Source organism: Candidatus Acetothermia bacterium (assembly GCA_028275195.1). Classification (GTDB taxonomy): domain Bacteria; phylum Bipolaricaulota; class Bipolaricaulia; order RBG-16-55-9; family JANLFV01; genus JANLFV01. The sequence goes on along the minus strand of JAPWVC010000053.1, from coordinate 7,785 downwards.
GTCCTCATGGAGCTCCCCGGGATGGAGCGGGAAGAGATCAAGGTCAGCTTCACCGAGGGGGTCCTGACGATCCGCGGGGAGAGGAGGGAAGAGCCCCAGCCCTGCCGGCCACGCTACCACCAGATGGAGATCAGGTATGGCCCATTCCAGCGGGAGATCTACTTCCATACCCCGATCGCTAAGGAGAAGATCAAAGCCCAATACCGCCAGGGGCTGCTGAAGGTGGTGTTGCCCAAGCGATGAGCTTCTCAGAGGAGCAAGGCGAGCTGGTCGAGGTGAAGCGGGAGGGCTTCCCCGCTGAGCTCCCGATCATGGCCATCCGGAGCACGGTCATCTTCCCCTACGCCGTCGTCCCACTGAGCGTGGCCCGGCCGCGCTCGATCCGGCTCGTCGATGAGGTCGCCAGCGGGGACAAGCTCTTCGGGGCCCTGGCCCAGCGTGAGACCCAGGTCGAGGAGCCCGGCCCGGAGGAGCTCTATCAGGTCGGGACGATCTGCAAGATCATCCGGATGCTGAAGCAGCCTGATGGGGTGGTCATGCTCCTCGTCCAGGGGCTGGCTCGCTTCCGCGTTCTCTCCTTCATCCAGGAGGAGCCATACTTTCTGGCGCGGATCGAGCCGCTCGAGTCGATCCTCGAGCCGGACAAGGAGCTCGAGGCCCTCGTCCAGCAGGTGAGCCAGAGCTTCCAGAGGATGATCCAGCTCTCGCCCCAGCTCCAGTCCTACCTCCAGATGGCGGCGATCAACATCGGTGACCCCGGGCAGTTGGCGGACTTCGTGGCCGCGAATGTCGACCTCCCCTTCCCCGAGCGGCAGAAGATCCTCGAGACCCTCAAGGTCAAGGAGCGGCTCCGGCTCGTCCTCCGCCTCCTCGAGGAGCGGATCGAGATCCTCGAGCTGGGGAGCAAGATCCAAACGGAGGTCAAGAGCGAGATCGACAAGACGATGCGCGAGCGCTACCTCCGGGAGCAATTGGCCGCGATCCGCCGGGAGCTAGGGGAGGACGAGCGCCCCGAGATCAAGGAGCTGGCCGAAAAGATCAAGCAGGCCAAGCTCCCCCCGGAGGTCGAGGAGGAGGCCAAGCGGGAGCTGGAGCGGCTGAGCGAGATCCACCCCTCCTCGGCGGAATACACCGTCGCTCGGACTTACCTCGAATGGATCGTCTCGCTCCCCTGGTCGGTCTCCACGGAGGACAACCTCGATATCGCCCGGGCCAAGCAGGTCCTCGATGAGGACCACTACGACCTGGAGAAGGTCAAGGAGCGGATCTTAGAATACCTGGCGGTCCTCAAGCTCCGCGGGGAGATGCGCGGCCCGATCCTCTGCTTCGTCGGCCCCCCGGGTGTGGGGAAGACCTCGCTTGGGCAGTCGATCGCGAGGGCTTTGGGGAGGAAGTTCGTCCGGATCTCACTCGGTGGCGTCAGCGATGAGGCCGAGATCCGGGGCCATAGGAGGACATATATCGGTGCCCTCCCGGGCCGGATCATCCAAGGGCTCCGGCGGGCCGGCTCGAACAACCCGGTCTTCATGATGGACGAGGTGGACAAGCTCGGGCGGGACTTCCGCGGGGACCCTGCCGCGGCCCTCCTCGAGGTCCTAGACCCGGAGCAGAATAGCAGGTTCATGGATCACTACCTCGACCAGCCGTTCGACCTCTCGAAGGTGATGTTCATCACCACCGCTAACATCCTCGATACCATCCCCCCAGCGCTGCTTGACCGGATGGAGGTCCTCGAGCTCCCGGGCTACAGCGAGGAGGAGAAGCTCCAGATCGCTAAGAGATACCTCATTCCCAAGCAGATCAAGGAGCACGGGCTCTCGCCCGAGCAGCTCAGCTTCGCCGATGGAGTCATCACCAAGATCATCCGGGAATACACCCGCGAGGCGGGGGTAAGGAATTTAGAGAGGGAGATCGCCAACCTCTGCCGGAAGGTCGCGGCCAAGATTGCCGCCGGGGAGGTTGAGCGGGTCGAGCTCTCAGAGGAGGATCTCCCGAAGCTCCTCGGGCCGGCCAAGTTCTTCCCCGAGGCGGCGGAGCGGACCGAGCGGAGCGGGGTGGCGATCGGGCTGGTCTGGACCCCCGTCGGGGGCGATATTGTCTTCATCGAGGCCACGAAGATGCCCGGGAAGGGGAACCTGATCTTGACAGGGAAGCTCGGGGAGGTGATGAAGGAGTCAGCCCAGGCGGCCCTCTCCTACATCCGCTCGAAGGCCGAGGAGCTGGGGATCGAGGCCAAGGTCTTCCTGGAGAACGACATTCACATCCATGTCCCCTCCGGGGCGATCCCCAAGGACGGCCCCTCCGCGGGGGTGACCATCGCCACGGCCCTCGCCTCCCTCCTCACCGATACTCCGGTGAGATCGGACCTGGCGATGACCGGTGAGATCACCCTTCGGGGTAAGGTCCTCCCAGTCGGTGGGATCCGGGAGAAGGTCTTAGCGGCCCACCGGGTCGGGCTGAAGAAGGTCATCCTCCCCAAGCGGAATGAGGTCGATCTGGCCGAGGTGGCCGAGAATGTCCGGAAGGACCTGGAGTTCGAGTTCGTGGAGTCCGTCGATGAGGTCCTCCAGTTGGCCCTCCCGCAGAAGCTAGGGGTGAGCTGACTTGGCAAGGAGGGCTGCTTCAGCTTCGGCCTGGCCCTGGCCGGTTGCACTGGTCTTAGCCGCGGGGCTGGTCGCGCTCGCTTGGTGGCTCATCTCCCTAGCCCAAGGGGACTACAGGACGACCCCGGAGTTCCGCAAGATGGAGGTAGCGGAGATCACCATCATTACCGCCGCGGGCCGGGAGGTCAAGCTGGCCGTCCGTTTGGCCGATGAGGAGGACGAGCAGCTCGCGGGCTTCCAGCACATCGGCCGGAGGGTGGTCGCCCGGAGCTTGATCCTCTTCGTCTTCCCCTGGGAGATCGCCGGGAAGTTCCACATGCGGAATGTCGTGGCCCCGCTCGATATCGCCTTCATCCGAGGAGATGGGGAGATCTTCGCGATCCTGAGGATGGAGCCCGGCCCGGAGCTCTATGGCCCAAATGAGCCGTTCAAGTATGCCTTAGAGGCCCCGGAGGGCCTCTTCGCCGAGCGAGGGATCACCCCCGGCTCGCGGCTGGTCCTCCCGCTCGACTAATCTTCCTTCCGCTTCAGGCCTTTCCCCCTGAGGGCCGCCTGGGCCGCGGCCAATCGGGCGATCGGGACCCGGAAGGGCGAGCAGCTCACATAATCCAGCCCGATCCGATGGCAGAACTCGATCGAGGCCGGGTCCCCGCCGTGCTCACCGCAGATCCCGACCTCCAAATCGGGTCGGACCTTCCTCCCCAGTTTGACCCCCATCTCCATCAGCTTCCCGACCCCCGTGGTGTCGAGTGTGGCAAAGGGGTTGTTCGGCAAGATCCCCTTGTGTTGATATTCGAGGAGGAAGCCGGCCTCGGCGTCGTCCCGGGAGATCCCGAAGACCGTCTGGGTGAGGTCGTTGGTCCCGAAGGAGAAGAATTCGGCGTATCTGGCGAGCTCATCCGCCGTGATCGCGGCCCGGGGGATCTCGATCATCGTCCCGAATTTGTAGTCGAGCTCGAGCCCCGCCTCCTCCATCACCCGCTTCGCCACCTCCTCCAGGACCGCCCTTTGCTCCTTCAGTTCATTGACATGACTGGTGATCGGGATCATTACCTCGGGGTGGACCTCGACCCCCTCCTTCGCCACCTTACAGGCGGCCTCGAAGATCGCCCGGACCTGCATCGAGGTGACCTCCGGCATGTGTATCCCCAAGCGGACCCCGCGGAGGCCGAGCATCGGGTTGGCCTCGCGCATCTTCTCTACCGCCTCGAGGAGCCGCTCCTTCTCCGGGAGGAGCTTCCGGATCCCGGCGGCTAAATCGCCGTTGCCCGCCTTTTCTACCTCTTCGAGGAGGGCCTGATCCTCCTTGGAAGGGTTCTCAACCCTCAGGAGCTCCGGGACTCGCTGGGCCAGCCGGAGCTTGGTCACATCCCGCACCAATGCCTCATAGCTGGGGAGGAACTCATGGAGCGGGGGATCGATGAGCCGGATGATCACCGGGAGGCCGTCCATGACCCGGAAGAGGCCCTCGAAGTCCGCGCGCTGGAAGGGGAGCAATTGGTCTAGGTAACGCTGGCGCTCCTCCGCATCCTTGGCCAGGATCATCTTCTGGACGAGCGGGAGCCGTTCTTCTTCGAAGAACATATGCTCGGTCCGGCAGAGCCCGATCCCCTCCGCGCCGTAGTCCCGGGCCCGCTTGGCATCCCTGGGGTAGTCGGCATTCGCCCGGACCCCCAGTCGGCGGAACTCGTCGGCCCAGGAGAGGAGCTTCATCAAGTAAGGGTCCTTGATATCGGGGATCATGGTCGCGATCTCCCCGAGGAAGACCTGCCCCTCAGTCCCGTCGATCGAGATATATTCGCCTTCCTTGATAACCCGGCCGTTGACGCGCATCAGCCGATTCTCCAGGTCGATCTCGAGCGCGGCGCAGCCGACGACCGCCGGCTTCCCGAACTGCCGGGCCACCAAAGCGGCATGGCTCGCTCGCCCGCCACGGCTAGTGAGGATCCCCTGGGCCGCGAGCATCCCGTGGACATCGTCCGGCTTGGTCTCCGGCCGGACCATGATCACCCGCTTCTCTTTATTATCCCCCTCTCCTTTCCCCTCCTTGCTCCACTTCTCCGCTAGATCGGCGTCGAAGGCCACTACCCCCACGGCCGCGCCGGGGGAGACATTCAAACCGGTAGCGATCAGCCGCCCATCCTCCAGGGCTGCCTGCTTCGCCCGGGGCTCGAACTGCGGGTGCAAGAAGAAGTCGACCTGGTCCGGGGTGACCCTTAGGACCGCTTCCTCGCGGGTGATCAGCCCCTCCTCCGCCAGCTCGACGGCGATCCGGACCGCCGCGCGAGGGGAGCGCTTGCTATCCCGGGTCTGGAGGATCCAGAGCTTCCCTCGCTCGATGGTGAACTCAATGTCCTGGACTTCGCGGTAGTGTTGCTCGAGCTTCCGGCAGATCTCGAGGAACTCTTGATAGATTTGGGGCAGCTCCTCCGCGAGCTGAGCGATCGGCTTGGTGAGCCGGATCCCGGCCACGACATCCTCCCCTTGAGCGTTGATCAGGTAGTCCCCTTCGATCACCTTCTCCCCGGTGGAGATGTTCCGCGTGGTGGCCACGCCCGTCCCGGAGTCGCTCCCCATGTTCCCGAAGACCATCGCCTGGATGTTGACGGCCGTCCCGAGGTCATGCGGGATCCCCGTGGCATTCCGGTAGTCGACGGCCCTCTTTCCGTTCCAGGACTTGAAGACGGCCTCGATCGCCAGCCGGAGCTGCTCCTGAGGGTCCTGGGGAAACTCTCGGCCGGTATGCGTCCGGACGAGCTCCTTGAACTCTTGGGTGATCGCCTCCCAATCCGCCGCGGCCAGTTCGGCATCGCTCGCGACCCTCCTGGCCTGGCGGTAGGTTGCGAGCACCTCCTCGAAGGGCTCATCGGGGACGCCCAAGACGACCGAGCCGAACATCTGGATCAGCCGGCGATAGGAGTCGTAGACGAACCTGGGGTCGGCAGTAAGGGCGATCATCCCGGAAGCGGTCTCGTCGTTCAGGCCGATGTTCAGCACGGTATCCATCATCCCGGGCATGGAGAACTTGGCTCCACTCCGACAGGAGACGAGCAAGGGGTTCCCCGGCTCGCCGAACTTCTTCCCGGTCTGGGATTCAACGGCCCGGAGGGCCTCTTGGACTTGCTTCCACAGGCCCCGGGGGAGCCGCTCGCCCCTCCTAAGGTAGGCGATGCAGGCCCGAGTGGTAATGGTGAATCCCGGCGGGACGGGGATCCCCAGGCGGGTCATCTCCGCCAGGTTGGCCCCCTTCCCCCCGAGGAGCCCGCGGACCTCCTCCCAGCTCCCGCCGACGGCCTTCTCGACCTCGTCAAGCTCACTGAAGAGATAGACTAATTTCATGGGCTACCCTCCATATGCTGGGCTAATTCCCTCATCGCCTGCTCGAACTCCTCCGCGCTCGGGGCTCCATGGTGCCACTTATAGTCCCCCTCCATGAAGGAGACACCCTTACCGAGCAGGTTGTGAGAGATAATTATCTTCGGCCGGCCTCGGACTTTCAAGGCCGCCTCGAAGGCAAAGATGATCTGCTCGTAGTCGTGGCCGTCGATCTCGAAGACCTCCCAGCCGAAGGCCCGCCACTTCTCCGCTAGGGGCTCGAGGGCCATGACCTTCTCGGTCGGGCCGTCGATCTGGCACCTGTTCCGGTCGAGGATCGCGATCAGGTTATCGAGCTTGTAGTGATGGGCCGTGAGGGCCGCCTCCCAGGTCTGCCCCTCCTGGCACTCGGCGTCGCTGATGGAGCAGAAGACACGATAGCTCCTCTTATCGATCTTCCCCGCCAGGGCCACCCCGCAGGCGAAGGAGAGCCCGATCCCAAGAGAGCCGCTGGAGAACTCCACCCCCGGGATCTTGTGGGCCGTGGAGGGGTGGCCCTGCAAGAGCGCCCCGAGCTTCCGGAGCCGCCAGAGCTCCTCCCTCGGGAAGTAGCCCTTGTCGGCCAGGATCGCATAAAGAATGGGACAGGTGTGGCCGTTGGAGAGGATGAACCGATCCCGGTCGGGCCAGCTGGGGTTCTTAGGGTCGGCCCGGATGAACTTATAATGGAGCACGGTCAGGACATCAGCCATCCCCAAGGCCCCGCCGGGGTGGCCAGACTTTGCGCGATAGACCATCTCCACCACATCCCTTCGGAGTTGGTAGGCCTTCCTCTTTAAAGCCTCGATCTCGCCGTTCATCTCTGCCCCTCCCGCTCTAAAGCCCTGAGGGCCGCCTGAGCGATCCCCTCAGGAGTGAGGCCGTAGTATTCTATCAGCGCCTCAGCGCTCCCCGACTGCCCGAACCGGTCCTGGACCCCCACTCGCACGAGCGGGACCGGGCAGTGCTCCGCCAGGGCCTCGGCTACCGCGCTCCCCAGCCCGCCGATCACCTGGTGTTCCTCCGCCGTCACCGCCGCGCCGGTCTTGGAGACCGAGGCAACGATCGTTTCGACATCGAGCGGCTTGATCGTCGAGACATTGACCACCTCGGCTGAGATACCCTTTTCTGCCAGGACCTCCGCGGCCCCCAGGGATTGGTAGACCATCAGCCCGCAGGCAAAAATGCTGATGTCATCGCCGCGGCGGAGGACCTTGGCCCTCCCGAACTCGAACTTGTAATTATCATCGAAGACCACGGGGAAGGGAGCTCGGGCGAGCCGGACATAGACCGGATTAGAGTCATGATCCTTCAGGGCATGGATGGCCTGCTTAGTCTCCACGGCGTCCGCGGGGACGACCACATCCATATTGGGGAGGACCCTCATGTTGTTTATGTCCTCTAGCATCTGGTGGGAGGCCCCGTCCTCACCCACGGTGAGGCCGGCGTGGGTGGCGACGATCCTCACGGGGGCGGACTGGTAGGCGATCGCCTGGCGGACCTGCTCCCAGGGCTTACCCGCGGCGAAGATGGCGAAGGTGCTCACAAAGGGCTTCTTCCCCGACATGGCCAATCCGGCGGCTAGAGCCATCATGTTCGCCTCTGTAATTCCTAGGTTAAAGAACCGCTCGGGGAACCTCTTGGCGAAGAGATCGGTGTTCGTCGAGCCGGCGAGGTCGGCGGTCAGGACGACGATCCTCTCATCCACTTCCCCCAGCTCGACCAGGGCCTCCCCGAAGGCCCGTCGCAGGGACGCCTTCTCCCCAAGCTTAAGCTCCATAGTCGCTAGCCCCTCTCATTGTAAGCCAGCGCCCGGCGATAGATCTCG
>JAPWVC010000116.1 GCA_028275195.1 Candidatus Acetothermia bacterium | reverse complement strand
GACGATCCTCGAGCTCGAGCCCGGCCACCTCGTCCGCTGCCACCTCTACCAAGGGGCTCCGAGGGCTGAGCCAACTGGAACCCCGCGCGAGGGCCGATAAGATGAAGAGGCAGGTCCTGTGGATCAACCCCTTAGGGACCGACCTCTTCGACCGTCCGATCCTGGAGTTCCTGAAGACGGCCAAGGCCCCAGAGACGGAGCTGGAAGTCCGCTCGCTCGGAAGGGGCCCGCTCCACTTGGAATATCACTATTACGAGGCCCTGGTCCTTCCGGACATCCTCCACGAGCTCAAGCGGGCCGAGCGGGCGGGCTTCGACGGGGCGATCATCGGCTGCTTCTATGATCCTGGGCTGAGGGAGGCCCGGGAGATCACCGAGCGGCTGGTCGTGACCGCTCCGGCGGAGGCAGCACTGCACATCGCCTCGAGCTTGGGCCATAGCTTCTCCATCATCGTCGGGCGAAAGAAGTGGATCCCTAAGATGCGGGAGAACCTCGCCCACTACGGCTTCAAGGACCGGCTGGCCTCCTTCAAGTCCGTCGAGCTGGGTGTCCACGACTTCCAGAGAGATCGGGGAGAGACAGCCCGGCGGCTGCGGGCCGCGGCCAAGGAGGCGGTCGAGCGCGACGGGGCTGAGGTAATCATCCTGGGGTGCACGCTCGAGTTTGGGTTCTACAAGCAGCTCCAGGAGGAGTTGGGTGTCCCGGTCATCGACGCCGTGCTCGCCCCGCTCAAGTATCTCGAGTTCCTCATCGAGCTGAAGCAGCGGCTCGGGTGGGGCCCGAGCAAGGCCTACGGCTACGAGGGCCCTCCGCAACTAGAAATCGCCGAGTGGAAGCTCGAGGAGCAGTATGGGCTCAGGGGGTCTGGGAGTAGGTAGAGCTTCGCACCCCGCCGATCCTATCAGACCAGCACCTTTATCGCCCTCGGGATGAGCTCGAAGGTGGCCGGCGTCGCGCCCACTAGCTCGCCATCGGCCTGGAGGAGCATCGGCTCCTGGGCCTCGACCTTCACCTCTTTCGCCCGAAAGAGCTTGACCTTGGGGTGAGAGAGGTGGGTCCCCCGGTAGACCCGGCTGAGGTTGGCCAGGATCTCCCACCTGGCGAAGTCGCCGATGACGACCACATCGAAGAGGCCGTCGTCCGGCTCAGCCTGGGGGGCGATCTCCATCCCACCCCCGAAATACCGGCCATTGCAGACGACGATGCTGAAGACCCTCTCGCGGAGCACTTCCCCCTCGATGGCGATGCGGGCCTCCCTGTTCTTATAACTAGCCAGGGTGAGGAAAAGGCCGCTCAGGTAGCGGACCGTCGGGTTGCTTAAGGCCCGGAGCCGCGGAGTGACCCGCCTCACCACCTCGGCGTCGAACCCCAGCCCGGCGGCGTTGATGAAGTAGTGCCGGCCTTTGCCGCCATGATAGGTAATCCTCCCGAGGTCGAGGGGGACCGCCTTCCCGGCCAGGAGCTTCCGACAGGCCGCAGCATAGTCGAAAGGGATCCCCAGGGTCCGGGCGAGGTCGTTCCCCTTCTCCCCGGGGATGATTCCTAGGGTCACCTCATTGTCCCCCTCGGCCATCAGCCCATTGATCACCTCGTTCACCGTCCCATCCCCGCCGAGGGCCACCACCGTCTTATAGCCGCCGTTCAGGGCCTGGCGGGCCAGCTCAGCGGCGTGGCCCTTCCCTTCGCTCAGGCTGGCCTCGAACTCCAGCCCCTCGGCCTCCAAGATCCGGCGGATCCGAGGCCAATGCTTCCCGACCGTCCCTCCGCCGGCCACGGGATTGACGATGAGCTTGACTTCCTCCATAGCTCAACCTCGCTCAGAGATCCCTCTTGCTATACTCCTCTACTGCCTCGGGGTCAACTTCGACCCCCAGCCCCGGCTTCTGCGGGATCTGGATGTAGCCCTCCTCCACCATGATCGGCTCCTTGAGGAAGAAGTCCCGGGCCTTGGGGGTCCAGCCCGGGGGCTCGAAGGGCCACTCCGCCCAATGGCAGTTGGGGGCCGCGCCCATGACTTGGAGGTTGATCGCCAGCCCCAAGCCGTTGGTCCAGGTATGGGGTGCGAACCCTAGGTTATGGGCCTCGGCCAGGGCCGCGACCTTCCGGGCCATCAAGATCCCGCCGGAGAGGGTGGCGTCGGGCTGGAGGATGTCCAGGCATTCTTGGCGGACCAGCTCGCGGAACTCATGCAGGTCTTGGTTCATCTCCCCTCCGGCCAGGGGGAGGTTCACCTTCTGCCGGAGGAGCCGATAACCGCGGTAGTCGTGCTTATCCAGTGGCTCCTCGAGCCAGAGGACCCCGAGTTCCTCCAGCTCGCGGGCCATGCGGACCGCGGTCGAGAGGTCCCAACGCGGGGCCTCTCCCATCCCTGCCACCCGCCAGCCCATGTTGGCATCGACCATCAGCTCCATCTCGGGGAACCTCTCCCGGACGGCTTGAGCGACCTTGAGGTCCTCTCGCCAGTCGAGGGAGTGGAACCGGAGCTTGACGGCCTTGATCCCGAGCTTCCGGACATCCTCGAGATACTCCAGCCGCTCCTCCACACCCCTAAGCTCACCGGTGCTGGCATAGGCCCGCACTCGATCCTGGAAGCCCCCGAGGAGCTTGTAGACCGGCTGATTGCAGGCCTTCCCGATGAGGTCCCAGAGGGCCGGCTCGAGATACCAGATCCGCTGGCCGAGGAAGGTGGCCGAGCGGAGGATCTGGACGATCTCCTCGACATTGAACGGGTCCTGCCCGACGAGGAAGGGGGCCACCAGCTCCCCCAGGCGGGCCGCCTCCGCCCCGAAGGCCGGCCCGGCGGAGTAGCCCGTGAGCCCCTCATCGGTCTCCAAGATCACTAAGTTGACGCGGTTGAAGGTCTGGGGGTAGCCCGGAAACCAGGCGGGGTAGAAGGGCTCCTCCAGCTCATACTCCAGGAGCCGGACCTCGACGGCAGTGATCCTCACGGCGCGAGCCCCTTCTCCGCCAGGTAGGCCTTGTAGACCTTGACGGCGCTGGGCATGGTCCGGGTCAGTTGCATGATCCCGGCGACCTTCCCCCGGGGCTTGATCTTCCCCATAGTGAAGGCGAGCATCGCGTTCTCCTGGCCGGTATAAAGCTTATGGAAGAGGTCGGCCGTGAGGGTGAGTGAGGCCCCTTCCTCACCGGGCTGCTCCCTTCGGACCACGACATCACCCCCGCGGGTGTCGACCCAGAAGTCGAGGTCGGGCTGCTTGATGTGGATCCCGATGACCATGTTCAAAGCCGACCAGCCCTTATAGATCTCCTCGACCCCTCTCAGCCGCTCCACAAACCCCAGGACGAACTCCTTCGCCTCCTCTGGGTCCTTATATGGGAAGCCCATGTATGTCCCTCCTTTCTAAAGGAATCTTCGGCAAATAGCACTGCTCCGGCCCTCTGCCACTTGGCCCGCCGATTCAAATCCCAGCCTCCTAGAGTCTCATTTTTCGATCCCACCTGACCTTGGATTTGCCAACCATTATGCAACAACAGAGGATCTCTTGTCCAGGGCTATCAATCTCGGTGCACCAGGCCGGCCCGGAATGGGTTCCCTCGATTCATGAAGGGTCTACCTCGACAGACACTCCAGATGATCCGGCGATGGCCACCCCTCAGTTGGACTTGGCCTGTGATCGAGCTTATAATTAGGATTTGCTATGAGCTCGAAGCGGCTCCACCTCACCGCTGAAGTCTGGAGAGAAGGCCAGATGTATACAGCATATTGCCGGGAGT
>JAPWVC010000134.1 GCA_028275195.1 Candidatus Acetothermia bacterium | reverse complement strand
ATCGTCTCCTGGGACTGGCAGGGCCCCGGTGCCATCGCGAGCGGCCAAGATCCTACAGGGGGCTACTGCAGTGAAGGCTGGTGCGAATTCGCCATAGGAGATCCAATGATAGGTCTGCCCTGCCAATTTGATAGTGAAAGGTGGGGCTGGTTCTGGTCTCGTGATCTACCGATCTCGCTCACCGTCACTGATGCCCTAGGGGCTTCCACGACCGTCATGGAGAGCATCCCCCTGAGCGGCTTCTGCGGGATGACTCCGGCATGACACCAGAGCCTAGACAAGAAAGGAGGGGGCAGCTCCAGCCCTGGCGCTGCCCCCTGTTGGCTCGCTCATGGGCTTTGACCCGGGGATTGACTCCCAGGGGGTGAAAGGGGTATAAAACTCCCCGTCAAGGAGGCTGGGATGGCAGGCGCGAGGTTGGCAGCCAAGGCGGGCTCGGGGTTCGGCATTTTGCTCCTCTTCCTTGCGGCGGGGGCCGGCCCACTCTTCGGCCAGTCCCTCTCCGGGAGGTGGGAGATCGGGGCTGAGTTGATCCCGCAGACGACGAGCTATCAGGCCACGGCCTTCGATTTTGGGCTCTACTCCCAGCTAGATCTCGGCCTGGACTTCGCCGGTCTCGGCTTCGATGGGACTTTATACTTCTCCAACCTCGGGCTAGGGCTGGTCTGGCTCGGCTGGGACGCGGCCTTCCCGCCAGGAGAGATCGTCCCAGCAGCGACGAAGCGCACCCTCGCGGCGAACGATTGGATCAAGGTCGTTCGCTCCTTCCCCTCGCCTGTGCGGCCTGGGGAGGCCTTCGAGGTGACGATCATCGTCGAGGCCTTACAGGCGATCCCACCGGCTACCGAGCTCACGGTGATCGAGGAACTCCCCCGCGGCTGGGCGATCGAGCCGATCGCACCCGCGGGAGCGAAGGTCGCCAGGGAGACCCAGCAGTGGACGCTCACCCTGGGAGGGCCAGGGACGCGGGAGGAGATCAGATACATCGCCTATGTCCCCTCCGAGGCCGCGGCAGGCTACTACACCATCATGGGGACGGTCCGGTCCGAGCTCTTCCCTGATCTTCTCTTCAGGGATGAGATCGAGGTGATCGTAGCCCCGCTCGCCATCCCCGGGAGGGTCCGGCTGAGCCAGGACCTGATCTTCGCCGCGAAGGTGAGCAGTGGCGGGCTCATCGAGCCCCTGGCCTTCCGAGCGATGCGCCTTAACTCCTACTTTGTGTTCGATCCACAACTCAAGTTCACCAACTACTTCAGCCTATACAATGTGGGGACAGCCCAGACCCCCGCGCTCTCCAGCCGTGATCTCCTGATCGTTGAGGGCAAGGCCACTGGAGGGGCTAGCCTCAAGCTTGCGCTGCAATTCTCCTCCGACTCTGCCCTCGCCTTCGACTATGGCTCGCTGGGGATCAGCGGGCTCTCCCTCGCGGGCCTCCCCTTGCGAGCTACCACGGGATTCGACAGTTCCGGGTTCAAGGGGACAAAGCTCGAGGGAGAGTATAGCGCCGAGATCTTGGGCGTGGCGGCCGCTTTCGAGGCTGGGTGGAGCTATAACAAGGAACTCCAACTCGAGCTCAGCTACCTCTCTATCCGCCTGAGCGAGCGGATCGATGGGCTGCTCCGCTGCTATGACTACTATGGCTGGCTGAGCTACGATGAGCCCGATGGCGACGGCACCGAGGAGGAGCACTTCGAGCTGATCCGCCGCCTGATTTACTTCGAGTTCTCCCTCGATAAGCTCGAGATCCGGAGCACCAGCACCTTCAGGCCGATCCTCGAGGACATCGATGGCGACTCGGCCAAGGAGAAGGTCGCCGCCTCTCGTCTCGTCCGCCAAGAGGTGAGGCTCAGGCGGGCCCTCAAGGGGCTCACTTTCACCGGTTTCTTCATTTGGACTGCGGAGGAGCCCCTCCTCGCGCCGCTCGAGCTCTCCCTGATCCGATTCCAGCTCGCCTTCAGCCAGAGAAGCCTCCGGCTCACTAGCACTACCTCCCTGGATCTCCGAGCTCACGGCTTTGCCCAGGCCGTCGAGGCGGCGATCAGCTTCTAATTCCAGCCCGAGCTGCCGCGATCGAGATTGACAGCCCCGGCGGCCTACGCTAGATTAGTTCTGCCATGGTCAAGCTCCAGCTCCCCCGCGGGATGCGGGACTATCCCCCGGAAGAGAAGCTCCTCCGCGAGGAGCTTGTCTCCGCGTTGAAGGAGACATTCGAGCGCTACGGCTTCAATCCCATCGAGACCCCCATCGTCGAGCGCTTCGAGGTCCTCGCCGCCAAATACGGTGGCGGGGAGGAGATCCTCAAGGAGACCTTCCGTCTCCGGGACCAGGGGGGAAGAGAGCTCGGCCTGCGCTATGAGCTGACCACCTCCTTGGCGAGGTTCATTGGCATGAACCCCACGCTCAAGCGGCCGTTCAAGGCCTACCAGATCGGCCCGGTCTTCCGCGATGGCCCGATCAAGCGGGGCCGGCTCCGCCAGTTCTGGCAGTGCGATGTCGATACGATCGGGACGAAGTCGATGCTGGCCGAGGCCGAGCTCTTGAGCCTGGCGCTCGACTTCTTCTCCCAACTGGGGCTGGAGGTCGAGATCAAGGTGAATAACCGG
>JAPWVC010000088.1 GCA_028275195.1 Candidatus Acetothermia bacterium | reverse complement strand
GGTGCGCTCATGACGGGAGGCTCGACCGGACTGGCCCGCGCGCGGTTCGACACTCCTATCGAGGTCGAGGGGCCGATCCTGATTGAGATCGGCGAGCCGATCGTCAAGCTCCGCCGCCCCGAGCGGAAGTTCACCGTCTACTTCGACCTCCGAGTCGAGATGCCCCAGGGCCGGCTCATCGAGGTCAAGCGGACCGTCCGGCTGATCCGGGCCATCACTAGGAAGGTCCGCGGCACGGAAGAGGTGATCTTCGTCCCCATCGTAGTGAAGAGGGAGGACATCTCCAAGGCCATCAAGGACAATCGGATCGTAGCCGTAGGGGAGGAGAATGTCCTGATCGACTTCGCCTACATTTGCAATACCTTGAAGTATCTCAATGGGCTCGCCTTCGCGGTCGAGATCCTCATCGAGGCCCGGGGCATCGCGGCCGACCGGGGCCAGATCCACTCCGCCAATAAGCTGGTGATCAAGAACTTCGAGGTCCCCCGGGTCTGCAAATTCTAAGCCTTAAGGGAAGGTTGCCTGCTGGCCTGCCCCTCCGCTATACTCCCGGGCGTGAGCATCCTCATTAACGAGCGGACGCGGCTCCTCATCCAGGGGATCACCGGGGGCGAGGGGAGCTTTCACGCCCGGCGGATGATCGAATACGGGACGAAGGTCGTGGCCGGTGTGACCCCGGGTAAGGGCGGCCAGCGGCTGGACTCGGTCCCCATTTACGATACCGTCGAGGAGGCCGTGGCCCAGGCCAGGCCCAATGCCTCAGTGATCTTCGTCCCGGCCCCGTTCGCACCGGACGCGATCATCGAGGCCGCGGACGCTGGGATCAAGCTGATCGTCTGTATCACTGAGCGAATCCCCTTGCACGAGGCTTTAAGGGTCTACCACATGCTCAGGCTGCGGAAGACGAGGCTGATCGGGCCGAACTGCCCTGGAGTGATCTCCCCTGGGAAGGCGAAGGCCGGGATCATGCCCGGAGAGGTCTTCATTCCCGGGCCGGTGGGGATCGTCTCCCGCTCCGGGACCTTGACTTATGAGATCGCGGCCCAGCTCTCTCGGGCCGGGCTCGGCCAGTCCACGGTCGTGGGGATCGGCGGGGACCCGGTGGTCGGGAGCTCGTTCATCGATATCCTCGAGCTATTCGAGAAGGACCCGGAGACCGAGCTGGTAGTCCTGGTCGGAGAGATCGGCGGGCGGGACGAAGAGGAGGCGGCCGCTTTCATCGCCGCGGAGATGACCAAGCCGGTGATCGCCTACATCGCGGGGTTCTCCGCCCCGCCGGGGAAGCGGATGGGCCATGCCGGTGCGATCATCTCCGGGGGGGAGGGGACAGCCCAAGCCAAGAAGGAGGCCCTCGAGGCCAAGGGGATCCCCGTCGGCCGGACCCCTCAGGAGATGGTCGAGCTGGCGAAGCGAGCCCTCCGGGGCTAGCCATGGGCTTCAACTGCGGGCTCGTGGGCCTCCCGAATGCCGGGAAGTCGACGATCTTCAATGCCTTGACCGCCGCCGGGGCGAAGGTCGAGAGCTTCCCCTTCTCCACGATCAAGACGAATGTCGGGGTCGTGGCCGTTCCCGATCCCAGGCTCGACCGGCTCTCCGCCCTTTATCCCGAGAAGCGGAAGGTCCCCACGACCCTGGAGTTCCTGGACATCGCCGGGCTGGTCAGGGGGGCCCACGCGGGCGAGGGCTTGGGGAACCAATTCCTGGCCGAGATCAGAAATGTCGATGCCATCGCCCACATCGTCCGCTGCTTCGAGGACCCCCTCGTCCCCCATGTCGACGGCTCCCTCGATCCAAAACGCGATATAGAGGTGGTGGAGCTCGAACTCCTGCTCAAGGACCTCGAGACCCTGGAGAACGCCTTGGAAAAGATCAGGCGGAGGGCCCGCGCGGGCGAACGGGAGGCCCAGAAGGAGCTCGAACTCCTCGAGCGGGTCGCCTCAGGAGTGAAGGAGGGGAAGGCCGTTCGTGCCCTCGGGCTCACAGAGGAGGAGGGGGCGAGGCTCCGTGGGCTGGGGCTCCTCACGGCCAAGCCGGTAGTGTTCGTAGCCAATGTGGGAGAGGAGGAGAACGATTATTCCCGGGCCGTGGCGGAGGCAGCAAGGGCCCGCGGGGCCGGGTATGTGGCGATCCGTGGGAAGCTGGAGATGGAGATCGCCGAGGCCACGGAAGATGAGGAGGAGCGGGCCCTCTGGCGCCGGGAGTGGGGCATCGAAGAGTCGGGGCTGGAGCGGCTGATCCGGGCCGGCTACCAATTGCTCGAGCTCATCACTTTCTTCACCACCGACGGGCCGGAGGTCCGGGCCTGGACGGTCAAGCGGGGGACCAAGGCCCCTCAGGCCGGCGCGAAGATCCACACCGACTTCGAGAAGAGGTTCATCCAGGCCGAGGTCGTCCCGATCGCAAAGCTCTTGGAGATGGGCTCGCTCCAGGCGGTGAAGGAGGCCGGCGGGCTCCTGCGGGTCGGCGAGGGCTACGAGGTCCAGGACGGAGATGTGATCCACTTCGTCGTGGCCTGAGCTTGGCATGGAGGCAAAGGTCCTCGAGATCAAGTCCCAGGCCCGGCTCAACCCGGCCGAGGTGGCCCTCATCGCGGAGGTAGTGAGCCGAGGCGGGCTCCTGGTCTTCCCCACAGAGACGGTCTACGGCCTCGGCTGCGCTGCCGACGATCAGGGAGCGATCGAGCGGCTCTATCGCCTGAAGGGGCGTGAGCGGGGGAAGCCGATGGCCCTCCACCTCGGCACAGTTGAGGTGCTCTTCCGGTATGCCCTCGTCGGGGAGCGCGAGCGCGGCTGGATCGAGCGGCTCCTCCCCGGGCCTTATACCCTGATCTTGCGGGCCTCCCCCGCGGCTCCCAAGGCGGCAGTGAGTGAAGGGAAGGTCGGGATCCGGGTCCCCGCGAGCCGGGCCTTCCAGATGATCGCCCAGGCCGCGGGCCGGCCCCTCTTGGGGACGAGCGCCAACCGGAGCGGGGAGCCACCGGCCACCAAGCCGGAGGAGGCCCTCGCCCAGTTCGCTGACAAGGTTGAGCTGATCATCTTGGCTGAGGAGCCCCTCTCGGGCCGGAGCTCGGCGGTCCTCGACCTGACGGAGGAGCCGCCACGGGCCCTCCGGGGCGAACTCCCCGGGCTTTGAGCTGGCTGCTGGCTATCGGACAGGCGTTAGTCTCCCCCCGGAGAAGCTTCCCCCGCCGGGGGTGACCCTGGGGCTCCCCGGCCCTAGCTTGAGGAGTAAGCTCATCTCTGACCGAAGAGATGGGCCGCATGATCGCGATCCTAGCCTTAGTGCTCTTGCTTCCCTTGCTTTTGTTGGGTTGCGAGCAGCTCCAGGAGTGGAGTGCTCGGCCTGAGCCAGCTCCCGCCGATTGCCCTGAGCCACCTCCATGCCCGGCATGTCCGACTTGCCCAACCTGCCCCTCTCCAGATCAGGATCAGGGCCCGGGGGTCAGCGGCTCGCTCCTCGAGCCGAGCTTCAAGGAGGAGACCCTCGTCGGGCTGATCAACGATTACCGCCAGGGGCAGGGGCTCCCTCCACTGGAGTGGGACGCGCGCCTCTACATCGCCGCTGCCTTTCACGCCCAGGTCTGGGCCCAGGCCTGCCGGACCAAAGAGGGCTGCAGCGATAAGTGCTGGGAGAACGAGCAGTGCCCCTATGAGCTCTCCTTCCCCGAGAGGCTCAAGCTCGCGGGCTACACCGGCACCGCGCAGGAGCTCCTGGCCGCCGGGGATGGCTACTATGACAGCCGGGATGTCCTAGCGGACTGGACCGATCGGGAATGGTATCCCGCCGCTCACGCGGCCCTCAACAGCCCAAGCTACAATGAGGTCGCCTGCTCCTTCGTCCGGTGCCACTACTGCTGGGTCCATACCATCTATGTCTGCCTCCTCGGCGGGGCTGATTCGTAGAGGCCGTTTGGCAGGGCCCGCGAGAAGGGCTATAATTCCAAGGCGATGAGAAGGGCCCTCATCCTGTTCTTCCTCCTGTTCTTCCTCCTGTTCCTCCTGGGGCTCGCCCTCGGCCAGGGGGGCGGGGCGGAGCGAGCCCTCTCCGGCTCGGTCTTTTACGACGCTAATGGCAATGGCCTCCGCGACCCGGGCGAGCCGGGCCTCCCCGGGGTCATGGTGAGCGATGGGCTGAATGTCACGACCACCGCCCCAGAC
This sequence comes from Candidatus Acetothermia bacterium, assembly GCA_028275195.1. Lineage (GTDB taxonomy): Bacteria > Bipolaricaulota > Bipolaricaulia > RBG-16-55-9 > JANLFV01 > JANLFV01. The sequence continues at coordinate 1,357 of JAPWVC010000088.1, read as the reverse complement.
GGGAGCTATGCCCTCGAGCTGCGGCCCAACCGGCGGATCGTGTTCATCACCATCCCCTCCGGGTGGTGGACCGCGCAGTTCTACCGGCAGGCCGAGTCCGGGACGAGCCCGGACTTCCCACTCTACCCCATCCCCATCGCGCAGGAGTTCTCCTTCATTCAGGTCACCGACATCCACATCCTCCCTCAAGCCAAGGCCGCGGTCGAGGAGTTCGTGGCCCGGGCCAACGGGCTCAAGCCGGCGTTCGTCATCTCCACCGGCGATCTCGTCTTCGATGTCTGCTATTACACGAGCCTGGCGGACACCCTCGAGGAGGTCGAGGCCGCCTTCAGCCTCTATCTTGAGGCCATGAGCGGCCTGGCCCCGCCACTATTCAATGCCATCGGGAACCACGACTGTGCCTGCGCCCTCTCCCCGAGCCTCCCCGAGCATTACAAAGGGGCTTATCAAAGATACTTCGGGCCGCTGTGGTATTCCTTCGACTTCGGGGAGTGGCACTTCATCGTCCTGGACGGGAACTCGCCCGACCCGCTCCCCACAAGCTGGCTGAACGAGGAGGAGCTAGCCTGGCTCGCTGCTGATCTGGCCCTCCAGCCCAAGGACCGCCCGATCCTCCTCTTCTCCCACCAGCCGCTCTTCCTCTGCCGGAATTATGGTAAACTCCTCGAGATCGTCCGGGGCTACAATGTCCAAGCGGCCGTCGCCGGCCACGAACATGCCACCTATGCCAGGGAGGTCGGGATTATGAACATCGTCACTGGGGCCCTCTCGGGGAGGTGGTGGGCCGACGACGGGCTCCACTGGAACGGGTTCAACACCGACGGGAGCCCCCAGGGCTTCCGGCTCTTCCGGATCGAGGGCGAGCGGCTCAGCTCGGAGTATGTGGGGATGAAATCCCAGCCCTAAAAAGGAGGTCAAGATGGCCTTCAATCCCTACTCGAAGAGCGTGCGAAGCCTTTGTCCTGCCCAAGTGCCAAGGCAAAATGGCCGAGGAGGTGGCGTGGGCGCTGCGGGAGCCAAAGAGGGGGCATTAATATGAGGCATCTGGTCTCGTTGCGCGACTGGAGCCGGGAGGAGATCTGGGAGAGCCTAGAGCTCTCCTTGCATCTCAAGCGGGAGCTTCGGGCCGGGGGGAACCGTCCCCTCCTGGCGGGGAAGACCCTGGGGATGATCTTCCAGAAGCCGAGTCTGCGGACGCGGGTCTCCTTCGAGGTGGGGATGAATCAGCTCGGTGGGCGGGCCATCTATCTGGGCCCGGAGGAGATCAAGCTCGGCGAGCGGGAGACGGCCGAGGATGTCGCCAGGGTCCTGTCAAGATATGTCGACGGGCTCATGGCCCGTGTCTTCGGCCACGAGA
>JAPWVC010000017.1 GCA_028275195.1 Candidatus Acetothermia bacterium | reverse complement strand
GGAGCAAGCTCTTCGCCGGGGACGATATGATGGTCTTGGAATACCCCGACCGGGCGACTCAAGAATTGTTCTTCCAACATGCGGTGGAGAAGTTCGACCTGACCGATAAGAAGGTTCTAGACCTCGGCTGCGGCCTGGGCTACCTCAAGAAATACCTCGATGACCATGCCCCGGGCTATCGCTCTTACCTTGGGGTCGACCTGAGCCGGGAGATGGTCCGCGGGGCGCGGGAGCGGTTCGGCCGCTCGGCCAGGGCCGACTTCATCGAGCGGGACATCCTCGCTGAGCCCTTCGCTGAGGATGAATTCGATGTCGGGTTCCTCATCAGCGTCCTGGGCTACCGGGTCGGGCCGGACCCCGAGGGCTATATGAAGCGGCTACTGAAGGAGCTATTCCGGATCAACCGCGTGGGGATCGCCTTCACTCATCTCGCCCCGGGGCGGCGAGCCGATCCCTCGGACTTCACCTATCCCCCCGAGGCCATGGCCGCCTGGTGCCGGGCCGAGCTCTCGAAAGGGGTGGTGCTCGACGACTGGGGGGCCTTGACTTATGTAGTGGCAGTCTATAAGTGAAGCGAGGTGAGCGGGATGAAGATCGAGTCCTACCACTTCGGGGAGATCGTGATCGGCGGGAAAGAATACAAGAATGATGTGATGATCTACCGCGGCCAGGTGGTCGGCTGGTGGCGGGCCGAGGGGCATCACCTCCAATTGCGTGATCTGAACTGGCTCCTGGAGCAGGAGCCCCCGCCGGAGGTGATCATCCTCGGGAAGGGGCGCTACGGCCTGGTGACGGTCCCCGGGGAGGTCGTCAAGGCCCTGGAAGAACGGGGGATCGAGGTGCTGGTCCAGAACACCAAGGAGGCCTGCGAGACTTATAATGAGCTGCTCGGGAGCAAGCGGGTCGCCGCCGCTCTGCACCTCACCTGCTAAGAGCTAGAGCTCGATCGGCTTGTAATATTGGTCCAGATCGCCCTTCCAGTCCGCCTGCTCATACTCCGGGAGCCGCTTGCCGGGATGACGGGGCTTGGCGATCAGCTCCAGGACCTCGAACTCGCTGAAGAAGCCGCCGCTATAGCTCGTCCTCACGACCAAGGCTGTGTCCAGCCCTTTATAGGTCCCGCCTAGGGCGACGACCTCCTCCCCCGGGGTCAAGGCCCCGGCGTCGGTGGCCATGACCGCGGCCTCGATCGCGATCTTCGTCCCTGAGCCGAAGAGCTCCAGTGTCTTGTCCACGAAGGTGGCCGGGACGGGGGCCTCCCACTCCAGGGCCCGCCCGATCCCTCCGAACGGCCGCGTCCCCTGCACAACGACGGCCCCATGCTCCTCCAAGAACTGCTTGACATGGGCATACTCCGGCCTGGCAAGCCCGATGGGGATATCACCTTTGGGGCCCCAGGTCTTGGCCGGATAGTGAGTGACCACGATCAGCTTGAGCTCGGTCCCTTCGAGGATCTCGAGCGCCTCGAGGGCGCTCCTCCCCGTCTCCGAGGCCACGACCATCTTCTTGATCTCCAGCTCTTGGGCCCGGTCACGGGCCAGCTCCAGGGCCTTCCGGGTGTTCGCCTCGCCACGGCAGTGGAAATAGAACGCGGGCTTTGGGAAGCCGATCTCCTCCGCCCTCTCCATGCTCTCACCTCCTCTCCTCAGCCTGGGCTGTTCGATCGACAAGATCCTTTCCATCCTAGCCAACGGGCGCTCGCGAGCGGCCCTTCCCTATGGTCCAGTTCTTCCGCTCGGGCAGGCTCCTCCTTCACCCGGGGGTCGGCCGTGCTCGACGAACGGGTCCTGCTCCCGGCCCTTTGTCATGCGCTGAGGCTCTTCTTGCGAGATCTGCCGTGGCATCAAATCTCTCGGTAGAGCACCCAATACCTCCGGCCTGGGCCGCGGTGGAAGTAGAGCTCGAAGGTCCTCCCATCTTCGGTCCGCACCAGATAATGATCGCGATGGCGCCTGCGCCACCAGGCCCGCTTGAAGTCCAGCTCCTGCCGGGCGCTCAGGACCTCGACGATCTTGTATTCCTTCCCTTGCCAGACGAAGGCAGAGGGCGGGCCGGGCCTTGTGGCGAAGCGGACCTCGACCTCCTCGGAGATGAACCGCGGCTTCATCCCTGGCATCTCATAGGGAGAACGAGACCATCTTGATCTCGGTCATCTCCTCGATGGCGAAGCGCGGCCCCTCCCTCCCCAGCCCGCTCTCCTTCACCCCGCCGTAGGGCATCTGGTCGGCCCGGAAGGTCGCGGAGTCGTTGAGGAAGACATTCCCCACCTCCAGCCCCTCGATGGCCTCCCAGGCCCTCCCAAGATCGCGGGTGAAGACCCCGCAGGCCAGGCCATAGTCATAGCTCCCCAGGCGGGAGCCCTCGTTGAACTTCGCGATCGCCTCCCCAAAGTCGGAGAAGCCATCGATGACGACGATCGGGGCAAAGGTCTCCTCGCAGACAACCTTCATCTCCGGCTTCACATCCGTCAGGACCGTCGGCTCGAGGAAGTTCTTCTCCCGCTTGCCGCCACAGAGGAGCTTCGCCCCCTGGGCGATGGCCTCCTCGATCCAGGCCTCGGCCTTGATCGCCGCAGGCTCGTCGATCAGCGGCCCGACCTCCGTGGCCGGGTCCAGGGGGTCGCCCCGCCTCAACCGCTCCGCCCGCCGCACAAACTCCCCGATGAACCGGGCCTTCAGCGATTCATGGATGTAGATCCGCTGGGTGTGGATGCAGACCTGGCCGGAGTAGGCGAACCCCCCGACGAGGCACTTCGCCAGGGCCATCTCCAGGTCCGCGTCCTCGGCGATGATCGCCCCGGAGTTCGAGCCCAGCTCCAATGTAATCTTCTTGATCCCTGACTCCCGCTTGAGCCGCTCCCCGACCGGGGCGCTCCCGGTGAAGGTGATCATCCGGACCCGCTTGTCCCGGATCAGCCGCTGGCCCACGATTGCCCCTGGGCCGACCAGGATGTTCAACACCCCGGGCGGGAGGCCGGCCTCCATGAATAGCTCCCCGAGCCTCAAGGCGGTGAGCGGGGTGGCCGAGGCCGGCTTCAGGACCACGGTGTTCCCCGCGGCCAGGGCCGGCCCGACCTTGTGGGCCACCAGGTTCAAGGGGAAGTTGAAGGGCGAGATGGCGACGATCACCCCCACAGGCTGGCGGATGAACAAACCCCTTCTATGCTCGGAGCCCCGGGCCGCGTCCAGGGCAATCGTCTCGCCGTGGAGCCGCTCCGCCTCCCCCGCGGCAAATGAGAGGGTCTCGACCGCCCGCTCGGCCTCGGCCAGGGCATACCGCCAGGGCTTGGCCGCCTCCAGGGCGATGAGCCGGGCGAACTCCTCCTTCTGCTCCCCGAGGAGCGTTGAGACCCGGCGGAGGAGGGCCGCCCGCTGGTGGGCCGGGCTCCTCCGGTAGCTTATGAAGGCCTCCTGGGCTGAGGAGAGGGCCCGCTCGACCTCCTCCTCCCCGGCCTGGGGGACCTCGGCCAGAAGCTCATGATTAAAGGGATTGCGGACCTCCAGCTTCTCCTCAGTCTCGACCCAGTCGCCCCCGATGAGGAGTCCGACCATCCTGGCCATTGCCCTTCAAGGATAGGGCCGAGGCAAAGCGAGAGCAAGTCCAGCTCATCGGCGACTTAAGTGGTGGACGGCCGAGAGCAGTCTTGCAAAGCGCTAGATCGGCTGGAGGTGGTAGGCGATGAACTCGTCGAGCAGCCCCTCGCCGACTTTAATCAGCTCATCTGGGAGGGAGAGCCGCGAGAGCCTCCCCAAAGGGAAGCGGAGGCTCGCCCGCCAGGCCTGGGCGAGCGGCGGGGCGACCTCTCGCAGGCCTATCTCGGTCTGGGCTCGGCCCTGAGCTTGAACTCGAGCGGCTCGGCAATCGGCACAGACCAGCCCGCCGGCCTGGTGAGAGAGCCAGAGCGGCTCGTCCCTGGCGAGCGGCCTCCCGCAGGAGGCGCAGGCCTCCAGTTCCGGCCCGAAGCCGAGGTAGTCGATCAGCTTCAGCTTGAAGCCGAGCCGGAGCGGCCCGAGCCGGAGGCCCTCCCTCGCTGAGGCCAGCTCCTGGAGGAACTCCCGGAAGAGCCTGAAGGCCCGCCCCTCACCCTGCCCCTCGCGGAGCAGGAGGTTGAGGACCCTTGCGGCCTGGAGGGCCGCCTCGAGGCGGTCGTAGTCCCGCTTGAGGCCGGGATAGCCCTCGATGAGCGTAGCCTCCTTGAGGAGCTTGAGCCCCTTCCCCTCGTAGAAGACGACCTCGATGAGGTTCAATAGGTCCAGCGTGGCCCCGAACTGGCTCTCGATCTTCCGGGCCCCCTTGGCCAAGAGCGAGATCTTCCCTAGCCGGGAGGAGAGGAGGGTGACGATCCTCGAGCTCTCCTGGTAATCGAAGGCACGGATGACGAACCCGGTCGCCTTAGCGAGGGCCAACTTACTCCGGCGCCCCCTCGATGATCGCCACCCCGGAGCTCGTCCCGAGCCGGTCGGCCCCGGCCTCGATCATGGCTACTGCCGTCTGGTAGTCCCGGATCCCGCCAGCGGCCTTGATCTTCATCCGCGGCCCGATTGCCCCCTTGAGGAGCTTGACATCCTCGACGGTCGCGCCCCGGGGGCCGAACCCGGTCGAGGTCTTGACGAAGTCGGCGCCCCCGGCCTGGGCGAGGATCGCACCGGCCACCTTCTCCTCGTCAGTCAGGAGGCCGGTCTCCAGGATGGCCTTGAGGATGACCCGCTTGGGGGCCCGGACCAGGGCCTCCCGGACCGCGGCCAGCTCCTTCAGGATCGTCTGGTAGTCCTTGGCCTTGAGCGCGGCGATGTTGATGACCATATCCAGCTCGTCCGCCCCGGCCTCGACCGCCGCTCGGGCCTCGTAGGCCTTGACCTGCGGGAGGGTCGCGCCATGGGGGAAGCCGATGACCGTCACGATCTTCACCGAGGTCCCCTCCAGCTCCTTCTTGGCCAGCTCGATGTAGCATGGATTGACGCAGACGCCATAGAAGCCCCACTCCTTCGCCTCGGCGCAGATCTGGCGGACCCGCTCGGGCGAGACATCAGGCCCTAAGGCGGTATGGTCGATCCGCTCCGCTAGCTCCTTCTTAGTCATAGCTCCTCATCCTGATGGTGGCCGCTTCCAGCCGCGCTTGTAAGACCTCGACCCCGATCCCCGGCCCTTTTGGGACGGAGATCGTCCCATCCTCGTTCAGCTCGAACTCCGGCTCGATTATATCATGCTCCCAGTAGCGCTTGCTCGCCGAGATGTCGTTCGGGAGGGAGAACCCGGGGAGCGAAGCCAGGGCCACATTATGGGCCCGGCCGATCCCGGTCTCGAGCATCCCGCCGCACCAGACCGGGACCCCCTTCTCTCGGCAGTAGCCGTGGATCGCGACCGCTTGGGAGAGCCCGCCGACTCGCCCGGGCTTGATGTTGATGACCTTGCAGCTCCCGAGCTCAAGGGCCGCCCGGGCCGCATTGAGCGAGGGGATGCTCTCGTCGAGGCAGATCGGGGTAGCCAGATCCCGCTGGAGCGCGGCATGGTCCACAAGGTCATCGTAGGCGAAGGGCTGCTCGACCATCAGGAGCCCGAACCGGTCGAGCTGGCGGAGGAGCGGGAGGTCCGCGATGGTGTAGGCCGCGTTCGCATCGACCTGGAGCCTTATCTCCGGGAACTGGGCCCGGACCTGCTCCAAGACCTTGAGGTCCCAGCCGGGCTTGATCTTGAGCTTGATCCGGGGGTAGCCCTCCTCCAAGCGGCGGGCGATTTCCTCCAACAGCTCGGGGACCGTGCCCTTGATCCCGAGGGAGACCCCGCTTTGGACTCGCTCTTTGGCCCCGCCGAGGAGGCGAGCGAGCGGGACCCCCTCGAGCTTGGCCCAGAGGTCCCAGAAGGCCATCTCCAGGGCTGCCTTGGCCATATTGTGCCCTCGGATCGGGCGGAGCCGTTCCCAGAGAGCCGCGGGGCCGGCAAGCTCCTGGCGCAGGACCCTCGGGAGGAGGAACTCCTCGAGCACATGCCAGGCGGTCGTGACCGTCTCGGAGGAATACCACGGCCCGCTCGAGGCGACGCACTCGCCCCACCCGACTGCCCCCTCGCTGTAGAGGGCCACGATGAGGGCCGGCCTCTTCTCCTCCCGCCCGAAGCTGGTCTCGAACGGCTGGACCAGCCGGAGCTCGATCAGCCGAAGCTCCGCCCGCTCGAGCCTCATCGCCGGGAGAGGACCTCCTCGGGGGAGGCCCGCTCCAGGAGGTAGAACCCCCGCCCGGCCTCCATGATGAACTCCGAGACGAGATACCCCTGAGAGAGATAGTGGCCGAAGATCGCGCGGGTCTCAGCCCGCCAGCGACGGGCTAGGTCGGGTGCCCGGGCCCGCATCTCCGGGGTGTTGGTGGGGATCTCGAGGAGGAGCTTCGCGCCCTTCAGATCGAGGCGATAATCGAGGTTAGCTAGGAAGCCCTCCTCCCGTTGAGCACCCTCTCCCTGGCCCCTTGAGTGGAGGGTGAGAGGGACCCTTTCGATTTCAGTCCGGTTTATCATCTCCGCGCCCTGGGAGAGGAGGCTCTCGACCGAGGGGAGGGGATACTGCCCCGCGAGCTTGGCCTCGACCCTGGGGGAGGTAAGCCACCACTCGACGAGGAGGCGGTCGCTCTCTAGTCCGCGGTTGAGCTGGTCCCGCATGTCCCCGTAGTAATTCTCCTCATACCTGCGGGCAAGGACCCCCAGCTTCTTGAAGTTGAAGTGGGCGTTGGCGCTCTGGAGCGGATCGAAGGTCCAGGTGATCAGCCCGATCCCCTGCTTGAGGGCAAATTCGCGCTGGGCCAGCTTCAGCCGGTAGCCGACCCCTTGGTAGCGGGCCTGGGGGAGGACCCCGGCCATGAGCGAGCAATGCTTCAGCTTACCCCCTTGGAGGCCGATGAGGCTGAAGACGAACCCGATGAGCCGCTCGCCATCGTAGGCCCCGAGGAGGCAGCCGCCGCCCTCGATCGCCGTGAGCAGCAGGTGGTCCGGGACGACGGCCTGCTCGGCAAAGCCCCAGATCTCCCGCTGGAGGCGCTCGCACTCCAGGAGGCCCTGATGGCCCGCGATCGGACGGATCTCGATCTTGTCCTGGAGAGTCATCTCTCGCTTCCGTGCTTCTCCCGGTAGAGCAGGCGGTCGGCCGAATCGAGTAGCTCCTCGATGCTCGGGCTCCGGCCCTCCTCGGGGGACCAGGAGACCGCCCCGATGGAGAGGCCCAACCGGAGATCGAACCCCATGGCCTGTTTCTCCTTATTCCATTCCTCGACAGCCCGCTTGAGCCGCCCGACCGCCTGCTTGGGCTCGACCTCCGTCTCAGGCATGAGGATCAGGAACTCATCCCCGCCATAGCGGAAGACGAGGTCGCTGGCCCGGACATTCTCGCGAAGGAGCTGAGCCAGCTCACGGAGGACCTCGTCCCCCTTGGCGTGGCCGAAGCGGTTATTCACCTCGCGGAAGTTGTCCAGGTCGAGCATCAGGAGGGCCAGTCGGTGGCCGTAGCGCTGACTCCGCTCGAGTTCCCGCCCCAGGGCCTCGTGGAGGTAGCGCCGGTTGAAAAGGCCGGTGAGGGGGTCCCGGATCGAGAGCTCCTTTAGGGCCTCCCTTTCTCGGACCTCTTGGATGGCCAGTGCGAGCTGGGCCGCGATCGCGCTCAAGAGCTCCTCGTCCTCGGGGGTGAAGGCCCCCCTCCTCCGGCTCTCCACATCGATCACCCCGAGGAGCTCCTCCCCGAAGAGGAGGGGGACGGCCAGCTCGGCCTGGATCTCCGGGAAGCTGGGAATGAACCTGGGGTCCTGGGAGCAATCCTCGACCCGGACCGCCCGGCGCTGGGCCGCGGCCCAGCCGGAGAGCCCCTCACCGAGGGGGATCCGCTTCCCCAGGAAGGAGCCCTCCCAGGGGGCCCGGAGCCGCTCGGCCACCACTTCCAGCTCCCCGCCCTTGAGGAGCTCAATCGCGGCATAGTCGTAGTCGAACTCCCGCTCTAGCAGCTCCAAAGCCCGCTGGAAGAGGTCCCCCAGCTCGGCCTCGCTTACCAAGCGGTGGCTGAAGCGGTAGACCTCCCGGAGCCGCTCCTTCTGTCGCCGGAGCTCTTGCAAGCGGGCCGCCCGCTCGACCGCCAGTGCGCTCAAGCCGGCGAAGACCTCCAGCGGCCCGAGGACGGCCTCATCCACGGCCTGGGGGACCCGGGGGTCGTCGACGGAGATATGGCCGATGATCCCCCGCTCGCTCCTCAAGGGGATGAAGAGGAAGTCCTCAGGATGCCAGCCGTCGAGGCTCACTCGCCCGGGGAGGCCGAGCTCCTTCCCCCAGGGGACCTGGTCGTGGGGGATGTAGTAGGAATTCCCGATCCGGAACCGCTCACTGAAGGCCAGCCTCCTCTGCTCGGGGGAGAGGCTGCTCGCGAAGAGCCGCGCCTCCTCCTCGGGAGTCAGCCCGGCGGCCACGGCCTGGACGAGGGCCCCCTCCAGCGGGGGCTCGTGCTTCAGATCATAGAGGGCGATCGCTGCCCGCTGGAAGGGCGAGAGCTCGATGATCGCCCTCGCCACCCGCCGGAGGATCGGCTCAATCTCCTCCGCGCTGAGGATCTCATCGGCTATCTCGAGGAGGCTCTCCCGGAGGCGCTCGCTCGCCCGGACCCGCGTGACATCCTCGATAAGAAGGAGCGCACCATCCAAGGCCCCGGCCCGATCGCAGAGCGGGAGCCCGACGAGCGAGAGAATCGCATGCCTCCCGTAGAGCGAGGTGAAGGGGACCTCTTCAGCTCGGACCTCTTTCCCGGCTCGGAGGAGGGCCTCCAGCTCCGGGACCAGCCCGGTGGCGATCACATTCGGCAGTTCCGTGAGCTTCCGCCCCAGGGCCGCGGACCGCTCCCCCGGGACGCCGAGGATCTCCCGGAGGGCCGCGTTCTGATAGACGATCCTCCCCTCCCGATCGAGCCGGAGGATCCCGACCGGGAGCCTCTCCAGGAGCTCCTCATGGAACTCCCGCCAATACTGGACCTCGTTCGCCGCCTCGGCCTGGCCGAGGGCCAGCCCGAGCTGGGCCCCCACGGCCTCCAAGAGCTCCAGTTCCTCAGCCCCGAGGGCCCGCTCGCTCCGAGTCCCGAGGATCAGGACCCCAAGCGGCCTCTCCGGAGTGCGGAGCGGGACATAGGCGGCATACTTCAGTCCCTCCTCCTCCGTCGCTGGTGAGAGGAACTCTCGGACCTCCAGCGGCTCCCCAGAGCTGATGACCCTCCCGAGGATGTAGTGGTCGAGCGGGTTCCGCGCGGCCTTGGCGGCGAACTCCGCCGAAAGGCCACGGTGAGAGGCGAGGACGAACTCCTCCCCTTCGATCAAGTAGACCGCCCCGATCTCGAACTCGAGGGCCAGGCCCAGCTCTTCCAAGACCGCATTGAGGAACGATTGGGGCTCGAGCGACCGGCTCAGGGCCCTCCCGATCGCCGCGAGGGCCGTCTCCCTTCTGGCCCAGGCCCGCTCGCGCTGGAGCAATCGGCCGAGCTCAATGGCCTGGGCTAGCCACTCGCTGATTAGCCGGAGGAGGGCAAGCTCCTCCTCCGGGAGATCGAGGGCCTTCCGGCTGTTGAGGTTCACCACCCCGAGGAGCCTCTCCTGGGCGAGGAGGGGGAGGCTCACCTGCCCGCGGAAGCCCTCCTGGCGGATGATCTCTTCCAGCTCGGGAAATTCCCTCAAGAGGTCAGGGCAGACGACCGGCCTCCGCTCGGCCCCGGCCCGCCCAGTGAGCCCCTGGCCCAAGGGATGGGCCTTAGCCCAGGAGACGAACTCCGGCGAGAGGCCCCGATGCGCGGCTAGCTTCAGCTCCTTCTTATCCTCGTCGAGGAGGTAGATCCCACCGGCCTCGGCCCCGCTGGCCTCGAGCATCACCCCTAGGGCCCGGTCCAAGAGCTCCTCTAAGCTCGAGGAGCTAGTAATAATGGTCGAAAGGGCCGCGACCGCCTCCGCTGCGCGCGCCTCTTTTCGCCTCTCCACCGCTGCTTTACGGCTCTCCCCTCCTCGCCGGTTTGGCTAATTTTAGCCCCCTTGGCACCCTTGTGTCAATTCAATCAGGCCGGGCAGGCTGAACTTAATCCTGTCCGACCAGGCGGACGATCTGGCGCTCGTCCTCCACCCAATCCTTGCGGACCTTGACCCGGAGGTCGAGATAGACATGGGCCCCCAGGAGCCGCTCGATCTCTCGCCGGGCGCGAGTCCCGATCTCGCGGATCATCCGCCCCCCCTCGCCCACCAAGATCCCCTTCTGGGAGTCTCGCGCCACATAGATGTCAGCGTAGATCTCGATCAGGTGGTCCTCCTCGCGCTCGCGGAGCTCCACCACCTCCACGGCCGTGGAGTAGGGGACCTCCTGATAGGTCAACTGGAAGATCTGCTCTCGCACGAACTCCGCGATCAAGAACTCCTCCGAGCGGTCGGTCAGCTCATCCTTGGGGAAGTAGGCCGGCCCCTCGGGGAGGTTCTCCTTCACCAATTTCAGCGCTAAACCGAGGTTGATCCCCTCCTTACAGGAGATGGGGACCAGCTCCTTGAATAGCCCGAGCTCGCCGTAGTTCTTGAGCGTCTCGGGGACCTCGTTCCCCTTAGCCCGGTCGATCTTGTTCACCAGGAGGATCGCCGGGAGCTGCAGCTCCTTTAAGCGCTTGAAGACCTCTCGGTCGTAGGGCTGGACCTCGACCCACGGCTCGACCATGTATAGGAGCAGGTCCAGCCCCTGAAGCGCGCCATAGGCCTGCTGGAGGAGATAGCTGCTCAGCTTGTTCACCGGCTTGTGGAGCCCGGGGGTGTCGACGAAGATGATCTGGGAGTCCTCATCATTGTAGATGCAGCGGATCCTGTTACGGGTCGTCTGGATCTTCTCCGAGACGATCACGACCTTCCGCCCTAAGATCGCGTTGATGAAGGTCGACTTCCCTACATTCGTCTGGCCGAGGACCCCCACGAACCCGGACTTCATCCCAGCCCCTCCTTGATGAGCGCAAGGGCCCTCTGGATGTCCCCTTGCATGACTCGATCCGCGGCGAGGTGAGGGATCGCGGCCCGGATCTTCGTATAGACCGCCCTTGTGGCCGGCGCCATCCGCTGAGCCTCGCGGAAGTCGAGGGCCTGGGCCGCGGCGAGTAAGCCGAGGGCCAGGATCTGCTCAGCGTTCTCCACGACCTTTAGAGCCTTATGGGCCGAGACCGAGCAGAGGCTGTTGTGGTCCTCGATCCCGCCGGAGGTGGGGATCGAGTCCACGGCCGCGGGGTGGGCCAAGACCTTGTTCTCGCTCACCAAGGCCGCGGCGGTGTATTGGAGCAGCATCAGCCCGGAGGAGAGGCCCGGCTCCTCGGCCAGGAAGGGCGGGAGCCCCGGGGCGTTCAATAAGAGGTTGAGCTGGCGCTCGGCGAGGGCCCCGACCTCCGCCGTGGCCTGGGCCAGGAGCTCGAAGGCCAAGGCTAAAGGCTCGCCATGGAAGTTCCCCCCGGAGAGGACCCGGCCGGCCTCGGGGAAGATCAAGGGATTATCGGTCGCGGAGTTCATCTCGATCTGGAGCCTCTCCCGGACAAACCCTAATGCGTCCGAGGCCGCCCCGAGGATCTGGGGGACGCATCTCAGGGAGTAGGGGTCTTGAATATCATCATTGCTATCGACCAGGCCGCTCCCGCGGAGGAGCCCCCTGAGCCGGGCCGCGACCGCGACCTGGCCCGGATGGGGCCGAGCCCGGTGGATCTCCTCCGCGAGGGGGCCGCTCCGCCCGCCATAGGCCTCCAGGGCCATCGCGGAGAGAAGGATCGCGGCCTCGAGGAGCCGCTCGGCCCGGACGAAGGCGAGGAAGCCCACGGCCAGGGAGACCTGGGTCCCATTGATCAGGGCTAGCCCCTCTTTCGGCTCTAGCTCCAGTGGCTCGAGCCCTAGCCGCCGGAGGACCTCCCGCCCCGGCAAGAGCTGGCCGTCGAGCTTAGCTTCCCCTTCGCCGATCAGGATCAGGGCGAGATGGGCTAGCGGGGCAAGGTCTCCCGAGGCCCCGACCGACCCCTTGGCGGGGATCACGGGGTAGACATGCCGGTTCAAGAGCGTGACAAGATATTCGATCAGCCTAGGCCGGACCCCGGAGTGGCCCTTGAGCAGGGAATTGAGCCGAAAGAGCAAGGCCGCGCGGCTCGCCTCGTCCGGGAGGGGCTCTCCCACCCCGACGGCATGGCTCCGGAGGAGGTTCTCCTGGAGCGCCCGCTGCCGCTCCGGGGGGATGAGGACCTCGCTCAGCTTCCCGAAGCCGGTGTTCACCCCGTAGATCGGCTCGCCACGGGCGAGGGCCTCCCCCAGGGTCCGCCGGGCCCGTTCGACCCTTGCCAGGCTCGCCTCGCTCGGCCGGACCGCGGCCCGCTGGAAGACGACCGCCTCCGCTTGCTCGATCGTCAGGCTGTCCCCATCCAGCTCGATCACCGCTCGGTCCATCTGCCTGAATATAATGGCCGATCCGCTCCGCTGCAACCCGCGCTTTGCTCGCCCTGCTCCGGCTTTTGCATAATATCGGCGATGGAGCTCCTGATCGTTGGGATCGGTCAACTCGTCACCCCTCAAGCTCGAGGGATGGAGTTGGCTGCCCACGAAAGATGCTACATCAAGATCAGGGATGGGAAGATCGCGGAGTTCGGGCCGCTGGACCGCGCACCTGCCCCTTCCCCTCCCCATCTCAGGGAGCTAGACGCCCGGGGCGGGGTGGTCCTCCCCGGGCTGGTCGATCCTCACACTCATGCGGTCTTCGCCGAGACGAGGGAAGAAGAGTTCTTGAGGCGCTGCCGGGGCGAGCGCTACACCAGCGGGGGGATCAGGACCACGGTCGCGGCGGTCCGCCGGGCGAGCGAGGAGGACCTGTATCAGAGCGCCAAGCGCTTCCTGCTCGAGATGCTCTGCCAGGGGACCACGACCGTCGAGGTCAAGAGCGGCTACGGCCTGGACCTGGAGAACGAGCTGAAGCTCCTCCGAGTGATCAAGCGGCTGGATGAGGACCTCCCGCTCGACCTCGTCCCGACCTTCCTCGGGGCCCATGCCGTCCCTGAGGGGAAGAGCAGCTCGGAGTATGTCAGGGAAGTCCTAGCGATGATCCCGGAGGTCAAGAGGCTAGGGTTGGCGGAGTTCTGCGATGTCTTCTGCGAGCCGGGGTTCTTCTCCGTCGAGGAGAGCCGGAAGATCTTGTCGGCCTGCCGTGCGGCCGGCTTGAAGTTGAAGATCCATGCGGACGAGCTGGAATGGTCCGGCGGGGCGGAGCTGGCGGCCGAGCTGGGGGCCGTCTCGGCCGATCACCTCCTGAGAGCCTCAGATGAGGGGCTCAAGCGGCTGAAGGAAGCGGGCGTGATCCCGGTGCTCCTGCCGGGGACGGCCTTCACCTTGAATGCCCCCTTCCCGCCGGTGAGGAAGATGCTGGAGGCCGGGCTTCCCGTGGCCTTGGCCACGGACTTCAATCCCGGGACATGCTTGATCAGCTCGATGCTCTTTATCGTCACCCTGGCGGTGATGAGGATGGGGATGACCGTCGAGGAGGCCCTCATCGCCGCAACGCGGAATGGGGCCTGGGCCCTCGGCCTCCAAGATCGGGGGGTGATCGCCCCGGGCATGCTCGCCGATCTTGTGATCCTAGACCTCGATAACTACAAGCAGATCCCCTACTTCATCGGCCATGATCGGGTCAGGTATGTCCTCAAGCGGGGCGAGGTGGTCTATGCGCATCCGAGCCTATGCCAAGATTAACCTGGGCCTGCGGGTCCTCGGCGGGCGGGAGGATGGCTACCATGAGATCCGGACCCTCATGCAGAGCATCTCCCTGGCCGATGAGCTAGAGCTCGAGCCCAGGCCCTCGGGAGTGACCTTGGAGGTGGAGCCGGACCTGGGAATCCCCCCGGAAGAGAACTTGGTCTATCGCGCGGCCCGGCTGATTCTAGCCCGGGCCGGCTGCTCGGAAGGGGTGCATATCCGCTTATTGAAGCGGATCCCCGCCGGCGCGGGCTTGGGCGGCGCAAGCAGCGATGCCGCCGCGACGCTCGCGGGGATTAATGAGCTATTCCAGCTAGGCTTCAGGAAAGAGGAGCTGAAGGCCCTGGGCCTGGAGCTGGGGAGCGATGCCCCCTTCTTCTTCGAGGGCGGGCTCTGCCGCGCGGAGGGGCGGGGCGAGCGCCTCTCTCGGCTTCCCTCGCCCTTCTCGGACCATTTCATCGTGCTGCTCAAGCCGCCTTGCGCCCTGCGGACCGCCGAGGTCTATGCCGAATTCGACCGGACCGGCGAGGAACCGGCGGAGGGGCAGAAGCTCCGGATGCACTCCAGCCATGATCTTATCCGCACTGAAATGCGCCCCCCAAGGGGATGGAAGCGGCTCCTCCGGAGGGCCAATGTGGAGCCCGGGGAGGCCGAGGCCAAGGGGGAAGAGCTCGAATATGAGCTCGATCTTGCCAATGATCTTGAGGGAGCAGCTTGGAAGCTCTGCCCGGAATTGAAAGGGTATCGCGCCTTCCTAGAGCGCTGGCGGGAAAGGGTCGGCCTCTTCTTCGGGATGAGCGGGAGTGGCCCGACTTATTATGCTTTTTCCTGGGCCTGGCGCCCTGGGCTGATGGCCGGACGGCGGGATAAGCATATATCCAAGAGGTTCCTTACCAGGCCAAGGAGCGAGCTCGAGCGCTTTATGGGAGAGGCAAGAGATCTGGGGGCCTGGGTCTCCCTCTGCCTCCCCACCCAAGTGGGCTATGAGTTTGAGCCAAAGGACCGGCCATGAAGATCGCGATCGATGGCCCGGCGGGATCGGGGAAGACCACGGTCGGGCGGAGGCTCGCGAGGAAGCTGGGCTTCCAGTTCATCAACACTGGGGCGATGTATCGCGCGGTCGCCTGGGGGCTGAGGCAAGGGCTCGAGCTGGAGGAAATGGAGCTCGAGCTCGAGGGCGAGCGAGTCCTCCTGAACGGGAGGGACATCACAGCCGAGCTATATAATGAGGAGCTGGACCGGCTCTCGAGCGAGGTGGCCCGTGACCCCCGTGTCCGGGCCTTCCTCATCGCAAGGCAGCGGGAGCTGGCGGAAGGCCGGGATGTGGTGATGGAAGGGCGGGACATCGGGCGGGTCGTCCTCCCCGAGGCCGAGGTGAAGATCTTCCTCGAGGCCTCTCTCGAGGAGCGGGCGCGGCGGCGGTTCCGCGAGCGGGGCGGCTCGCTGACGGAGATCGAGCGGGAGATCGCGGAGAGAGATCGGCGGGACCGTGGCTTCGGGCGGCTCGACCCGGCCCCCGATGCCCTCGTGATCTCGACCGATGGGCTGACCGTCGAGGAGGTGGTCGAGCGGGCCCTCGCGTGGATTCAGCGGGCCCGGAAAGAGAGATGAGCAGGCTCGGAAGGCTCATTAAGGCCCTCTTCTATCTCTTTAGCGTCTCGATCCTCTGGCTGGTGTTGCGGGCCCTCTTCCGGCTGAGGGTCTACGGGCGGAGGAACATCCCCAAGGACGGGGCGATCCTCATCGCCCGCCACCGGAGCTATTGGGACATCCCTCTTTTGGCTGTGGCCGTGGGCGGGCGGCAGCAGATCCGGTTCGTGGCCCGCAAGACCCTGATGCGGAACCCTGCACTGGCCATCCTCATCCGCCTCTATGCGATCCCGATCGACCGCGAGAGCTTCCGGTTGAGCGATTACCGGAGGGTCCTGGCGGCGATCGAGGCCCGTGAGCTAGTCGGGATCTTCCCCGAGGGGACCACCAAAGGGGCGAAGGGCCCGAAGATCGGGGTGGCGAGGTTCGCCGAGCGGACGGGCCAGAAGATCCTCCCGGTGAGGCTCGTCGCCCATGGCCCTTATCCCCCGCATTACCCCTTCCATTTCCCGAGGGTTGAGGTCCGCTTCGGCCGGCCGTTCCATCTCGAGGAGCTAGCTAGGGCCCTCCCACCCTGGATCGGGCGGGAGGAGCGCTACGAGCGGCTGAGCCTGATGTTGATGGAGCGGATCGATCAGGTGGAACGGGAGGGATGATGGAGATCGAGCTCATCCGGCCATATGGCTTCTGTTCAGGGGTCCGCCGGATCGTCAGGCTGATCGAGCGGCTCCTCCGGGAGCGCGGGAGGCTCTACTGCCTCGGCCCGCCGATCCACAACCCCGGAGAGGTGGCCCGGCTCGAAGCGGGAGGGTTGATCGTCCTAGCGGACCTGGCCTCGCTCCCGCCCGATGGGCGAGGGGAGCCCTTCCTCATCCGGGCCCATGGGCTTGCGCCCCAGCTCCGAGCGGAGGCCGAGCGCCGCGGCTATGAGATTGTGGACGGGACCTGTCCGCTGGTCTTAGCGGCCCAGCGGGAGGCCCGTCGCCTCCTGGAGGAGGGCTATCGCCTGGTGATCGTGGGCCATCGGGGCCATCCCGAGGTCGAGGGCCTCCGCGCGGTTGCGGGTGCGGGAGCGATGGTTATCCTCGAGCCCGGGGAACTGGAGGTCGAGCAGGGCCAAAGATTGGGCCTCCTCGCCCAGACCACGATCCTCCCGGAGCAGTTCGCGGCCGCGGTCGCGGGGGCCGTGCCCCTCGCCCGCGAGCTGAAGGTGGTTAACACCCTCTGCCCGGAGACGCTCCTCCGGCAGGAGGCGGTCCGCCGGGCGGCCCCGACCCTGGAGCTGATGCTCGTGATCGGCGGGAGGAACAGCTCGAACACCTCCCGGCTCGCCGA
>JAPWVC010000016.1 GCA_028275195.1 Candidatus Acetothermia bacterium | reverse complement strand
CGCCGAGATTGCAGCCCGTTACACCAGATGCTACCATATAGAGAACCAGAATGAGCTGGAAAGGAGGTGGTTTATCGGGAGATCGCGGATCGGGATCTCGGGAGGGACCTCCACTCCCGAGGCGTCCATTCGGGCAGTTCAAGGAGAGATTGAGAGACTGATGGGTGGTGTGAACGATGGCGGAGAAGATGGAAGAGTTCGTCACGGACAGTGATGTCCACACTTACACGCGTGGGGACATCATCACGGGAAAGGTCCTCCAGATCGGGGAGCAGGCGATCTCGGTCGATATCGGCTACAAGACCGAGGGGATCCTCCGCCCCAGCGAGCTCGCTCCCTTCCGGAACGGAAAGATCGAGGAGGGGGAGGAGCTCGAGGTCCTCGTGACCTACATCGACGAGGAAGAGGGGACGGTCTATGTCTCGGAGAAGCAGGCCCTCTTCGAGCGGGTGATCTCCCAGCTCGAGGAGGCCTACCAGAAGGGCCTCCCGGTGAAGGGCCGGGTCGAGGCCGAGGTCCCCGGGGCCGGCTACCATGTGAACCTCTCGGGGCTTCGGGCCTTCCTCCCCGGATCGCATCTGGGGCCCGACCTCCCCGGGGACATCAACAAGCTCCGGGGGAGGGAGGTCGACCTCTTGATCATCGAGCTCGACCGCTGGGAGAAGAACCTCGTCGTCTCCCACAAGCGTTATCTCGAGAAGCTGGAGGAGGAGCGGAAGGAGCGGCTCTTCGCGAGCCTGGAGGTAGGCCAGGTCCGCGAAGGGGTGGTCAAGTCGGTCGTGGACTTCGGGATCTTCGTGGACATCGGGGGGTTCGAGGGGCTGGTCCATCGCTCGGAGATCACCTGGAAGGATATCCCCTTCCCGGCCCACAACTACAAGCCGGGGCAGAAGATCCAGGTCAGGGTCATCGGCTTCGACCGGGAGAAGGAGCGGATCTCCCTCTCGATCAAGCGGCTCCGGCCCAACCCCTGGGAGGGGCTGGCCGCACGCTATCCTGTGGGGAAGCGGGTAAAGGGGAAGGTCGTCTCGATCACCGATTTTGGGGCCTTCGTCGAGCTCGAGCAGGATGTCGAGGGCTTGGTCCACATCTCTGAGCTCTCTTGGGGCTTCCCCGAGGACCCGCGCCAGGTCGTCTCCCTCGGGCAAGAGGTCGAGGTGGTGGTCCTAGGGGTCGATGAGAAGTCTCATCGGATCTCGCTCTCCCTCAAGCGGGCCCAGCCGGACCCCTGGGAGACGATCGACAAGAAGTATCCCCAGGGGGCGATCGTCCACGGAAGGGTCACGAAGCTGGCCGAATTCGGGGCCTTCGTCGAGCTGGAAGAGGGGGTCGAGGCCCTCTTGCACATCTCTGAGATGAGCTGGGAGCGGATCAAGCGGCCGGAGGAGGTCCTCAAGGTCGGGGACGAGATCGAGGCCAAGGTCCTCAAGAGCGACCGGGTGAAACGGAAGATCCGCCTCTCCCTCAAGGAGCTGAAGGAGGACCCCTGGCACAAGTTCCTCGAGGAGTATTCCCTCAACTCGATCGTCCGGGGGAAGATCATCGAGATCAAGGACTTCGGGGCCTTCATGCAGATCACTCCTGATGTCACGGGCCTGATCCATGTCTCGGAGATCTCCGATGAGCGGATCTCCACCCCACATGAGGTCCTCCATGTGGGGGACGAGGTCGAGGCCCGGATCATCGGGATCAACGAGGAGAAGCGCCAGGTCCGCCTCTCGATGCGGAACCTCGAGCCGGTCGAGCTCTACAAGGAGGGCCAGGGCCATGAGGCCCTCACGATGCGGGAGCATCTCCGGAGTAAGGGTGGGCTAGCTTAGCCTAGCTTAGCTCGGCTCAGTCAGCCCGGTCTGGAAGACCTTGAAGCCCCTGGAAGGCCTGCTCGCGGGAGCCCTCTTCTACCTCTTGGGGGCGATCCCCTTCAGCTACCTCCTCGGCCGGATCGTCAAGGGGATCGACATCCGCGAGCATGGGAGCGGGAATGTCGGGGCCACCAATGTCGGGCGGGTCCTCGGCTGGCGGTATTATCCGCTCGCCTTGGCCCTCGACCTGGGGAAGGGCCTGGCCGCGGGGTTGTTAGCCCGGCACTGGGGCCTCCCGATCTGGCTGGCCGGGCTGGCCGTCCTCGGCCACGACTGGAGCATCTTCTTGGGGTTCACTGGCGGGAAGGGGGTCTCCACCTCGCTGGGGATACTGGCGGTCCTCTCCTGGCCGGCCTTCTTGGGGACCATCGCCGTCTGGGGCTTAGTCTTAGGGACCACGAGGCTCGCCTCCCTCGCCTCGCTCTGCGCCCTCGCATTCTCGCCGCTCCCGGTCTTCCTCCTCAGCCGCGACCTGGAGGGCGTGGCCCTGATGGGGGCGCTCGCGCTCCTCTCGATCTGGCGCCACCGGAGGAACATCGCCCAGCTCAGCCGGGGCCAGGAGGAGCGCTTCTCAAGATCAAGGTCAGGATCGGGATCGGGGGAGAAGCGGGGCTAGAAGGCTAGCCTAGCTAGCCCTCCGGGATTAGGACGACGACCGCCACCGCTAGCCCGGCGGCATGAGCGAGGCTGAGCCGGGCCCTTCCCGGATCTAGGCCCTCAGGGAGCCGGGAGAAGTAGGGCTCGCCCCAGGGGCGGCTGGCCACCTCGATCTCCCGCCAGGGCCATGCGCGGCGGAGGCCCGCGGCCTTGACGAGCGCCTCCTTGGCCGCGAACCGCGCGGCCAGGTGCTCCGCGGCCCGTCGCCGGGGGAGGCAGGCTTGGAGCTCGCCGGGGGTAAAGACCCGCTCGAGGAACCGTTCGCCCCACCGCTCGATCAGCCGCGCGAGCCGCTCGACCTCGACGAGGTCCAGGCCTACTCTAACTCGAGCCGGATCAGGCCCGCGACCCATGCGATCGCCTCCTCCAAATAGCGGTTGACCACAAGATAGTCGAACCACATCCCCGCCTCCGTCTCCCGCCAGGCGAGGGCCAGCCGCCGTTCCATCTCCTCGGGCGATTCACTCCGCCGCGAGGCCAGCCTCCGGCGGAGCTCCTCTCGTGAGGGCGGGAGGATGAAGATGAACCTCACGGGGAAACCCAACTCCCGCCGGCGGAGATAGACCGAGCGGGCCCCCTGGGTGTCGATGTCCAAGAGGACGCTCTTCCCCCGCGCAAGCCGGCGCTCTACCTCCGCGCGGAGGGTCCCGTAGTGGTGGCCGTAGACCCAGGCATGCTCGAGGAAGGCCCCTTCTCGGAGGAGCTCCTCGAACCGCTCTGGCGAGATGAAGTAATACTCCCGGCCATCCTGCTCATCCGGCCTGGGGGGCCTGGTAGTGCAAGAGACGGAGAACTCTAGCTCCCTGATCCGCGGGAGGATGGCCCGGACGATCGTGGTCTTCCCGACCCCCGAGGGGCCGCTGATCACGAAGAGTTTAGGCATGCCCGAGGAAGCGCTTGGCGATCGTCCTCACGCGGAGGGAGGAGAGGATGATGAACCCGGCGTCAGTGATGATCGCTGTCCGGGCCTTCCTCCCACCGGTGAGGTCGATCACCTGCCCCTCGCCCTCATACCGCCTGATCAGCCGCTGGAGCGGGATCGTATCAGGCCGGGCGAGGACCACCACCCGGTCCCGGCGGACCAGGCTCTCCAGCCCGAGACTGATGAGCTCCTCACTCAATGTTCCTCACCTGCTCCCTCAGCCGCTCGATCTCCAGCCTCATCGCGACGGCGTAGTTCAGGACCTCTGCATCCCGGGCCTTGGCCGCGAGGGTATTGGCCTCCCGGAACATCTCCTGGGCCAGGAAGTCCAGGACCCTTCCCGCCGGCTCAGGCCCGGCCAGCGCGGCCCTTGCCCCCGCGAGATGGCTCCGGAGCCGGGCCAGCTCCTCAGTGATGTCCGAGCGCTCGGCGAAGAGGACTGCCTCCTCCTCGAGCCGCTCCTCATCCAGTTCCTCGAGGAGCTCCCTCGCCCGCTCCCGGAGCCGCTCTTTGTAGTAGAGCTTCACTTGGGGCGCACGGGCCGCGATCGCCTCCACCAGCTCCTCGATCCGCCCCAAATAGAGCTCCAGCTCGCGCCCCAGCCGCTCGCCCTCACGGAGCCTTATCTCCTGAGCCTGAGCGATCGCCTCCTCGACCGCCCGCTCCAGGAGCGGCCCGAGCCCCTCGGCCTCCGCGGGCTTGAGGGCCCCAAGAGCGATCAGCTCGCTCAGGCTCACCCCGCCCTCCAGGCCCAGCTCCGCGCAGAGGGCCTTCAGAGACCGATGATACCGCCGAGCTGCCTCGAGGTCGAAGGCCACCCCCTCGCCCACATACTCCAGCTCAACTAAAAGCTCGACCCTCCCCCGGGTGAATGCGCCCTCCAGGAGCCGCCGGGCCTGAAGCTCCAGCTCCTCCTGCCCCTCCAGCCCGCGGAGCTGGAGCTCTAGATACCGATGATTTAAGGTCTTGAGCCGGGCCTCGACCGCCCAGACGCCGGAGCTGGCGCTCCCCCGCCCGAAGCCGGTCATGGACCGGATCATCGTTCCCCTCCGAAGGCGAGACTGGCGTAGCCCACGACAGCGGTCCTGTCGCCGGTGACCTCCCCGGAGGTGGCATACTTGAGCAACTTCCCGGCCCCCAGGCCCAAGATCGAGGCAGCCCCCACTACCGCGGCGATCGGGCCATAGCCGCAGATCGAGATAGAGTAGCGCCTGATCGCCCCATAGAAGCCCTCTAGGTCGAGGCTCAAGAGCCGCTCGATCGCGGCCCGGTCTTGCCTCGAGGCCCGCTCGTGCGGCTCATAGTGGGTGAAGTCGCTGCTGGCGATCAGCGCAACCGGCCGGGCACGGACGGCCTCGGCCAGCGCTCGGCCCACCTCCCGCGCGACCTCCAGCCGCTGGTCGAGCATCACGAGCGGGACGAACCCAATCTCGCCAAAGAGATATTGCAGGAAGGGGAGCTGGACCTCGACGGAGTGCTCCCCAAGGAAGGCCGCCTCGCCGGCCTCGATGAGCGGGCTCCCCTTCAGGATCGCCTCCGCTAGAGCAGTGTCGATCTCCACCGCCCCGAGAGGGGTCTCCCAAGCCCCCCTCGGCCCGAGTGAGACCCCTCCTCCCCGGCCGGTGTGATTGGTCCCGACGATCACGGCCGCCTCGGGCCGGCCCCGCTCGGCCAGCCAGGCGAACCCCCAGGCCGCGACTGGGCCAGAATATTGATACCCCGCATGGGGGAGGACGAGCGCCACCGGCCCACTCAAGGGGCGAGCCGGCGGCTCGGGGAGCTTGCCAGGGCCGAACTCGCAGGAGAAGCACCACTCGAGCTGCTCCCGGAGCCGCTCCCGGCTCCCGGCATAGAAGAGCCCCGCGACATAAGGCCGTCGGATCATCATCCCATAACCCTTTGCATCGAGTCTAATCCTCCCCGCGCGGGGGTGTCAAGCTCCACGGCAGTTTGACAAGCCCGTCCCGCTCCGGTAAGATTAAGCCCGGGTTGGGAGATCGTCTAACGGTAGGACGACAGGCTCTGGACCTGTTAGTGGGGGTTCGAATCCTCCTCTCCCAGCCAGGAGGCACGGCCTCAGCTAGAGGTCCCATCGTCTAGTGGCCTAGGACACTGGTCTCTCAAGCCGGAAACAGGGGTTCGAATCCCCTTGGGACCGCCACCTGCCTAAATACTCCCCTTGAGCGGCCTTCCTGGAGGTGAGCGATGGGCTTCAAAGGGACCGATCTGTATCGACTCGATGAGCTGTTGACCGAGGAGCAGCGGCTGATCCGGCGGACGGCCCGCGAGTTCGTCGATGAGGAGGTCCTCCCGATCATCAATGCGGCCTTCGAGGCGGGGCGGTTCCCCACCGAGCTGATCCCCCGGTTGGGGGAGCTCGGCTTCTTGGGAGCGAATCTGGAAGGCTACGGCGCGGCAGGGATCGATGAGCTCTCCTACGGTCTGGTGATGCAGGAGCTGGAGCGGGGCGACTCTGCCATCAGGAGCTTCGCCTCGGTCCAGGGCGGCCTGGTGATGTGGCCGATCTACACCTTCGGCTCGGAGGAGCAGAAGGAGAGGTGGCTCCCCAAGCTCGCAAGGGGCGAGGCGGTCGGCTGCTTCGGGCTCACCGAGCCGGAGTTCGGCTCGAACCCCGCGGGGTTGCAGACCAAGGCCGAGCGCGATGGTAGCCACTATGTCCTGAACGGGGTCAAGACTTGGATCACCAACGGGACCCTGGCCGATGTGGCCCTGATCTGGGCCAGGACCGAGGAGGGGATTCGAGGCTTCTTGGTCGAGCGCGGGACCCCAGGGTTCACCCAGGCCAAGATCGAGCATAAGTTCTCTCTAAGAGCTTCGGACACCGGCGAGCTGGCCTTCAATGACTGTCGTGTCCCCGCGGAGAACATGCTCCCCAATGCCTTAGGCCTGAAGCCGGCATTGATGTGCCTCAACCAGGCTCGGTATTCGATCGCCTGGGGCGCGGTCGGGGCGGCGCTGGCCTGCTTCGAGGAGGCCAAGGCCTACGCCCTCGACCGGGTCCAGTTCGATAGGCCGATCGCCTCCTTTCAACTGATCCAGGAGAAGCTGGCAGAGATGCTCACCGAGATCACCAAGGCCCAGCTCTTGGTCTTCCGGCTGGCCCAGCTCAAGGAGGAAGGGCGGGCCGATCATGTCCAGATCTCGCTCGCCAAGCGGAATAATGTGGCGATGGCCCAGATGATCGCTCGCGCGGCCAGGGAGATCCTCGGGGCCAACGGGATCACCCTCGACTACCAATCGATCCGCCACCTCATGAACCTCGAGGCGGTCAAGACCTATGAGGGGACCCACGAGATCCACACCCTCATCTTAGGTGAAGCGATCACCGGGCTCTCAGCCTTCAAGTGAATCACTCCCGGAGCTTGTAAATCTCACTCCTGTGCCCGATCAGATGCACGGTGATCTTGCGCTGGCGATGTGCAACGCGATAGATGGCGCGATAGGGACCGATTCTCAGCTTGTAAGCCCCTTTCAGCTCTTGGCCGAGCGGCTCCGGCACGATTTGCTCAAAGTGTTCTCCTAGCCAGCGGAGCTTCTTCAATACTCGCTGAGCAAGCACTGGGTCCAGCTTCGCTAGGTCTCTCTGCGCAGCGGCGGTGAACTCGAGCCGATACAAGGTTCAATACTCTAGTCCCAGATCTTTGGCAACCTCTTCAGCCGGGATCGTCGGTTCCCCTTCGTCTTCGGCAGCGAACGAGCGCCGAAGTCGTTGCTTGATCTCTTCACGCAGTTCCAATCCAGCATCGGGGTCACCTAGCAGCTCGAATAGGGTCTGCTGAACCGCTTCGCGGACGAGCTCTCTCAGCTCCTCGATCGTCAGATCCTTGACCTTGGACATCAGCTCACCGCTTCCATTCTAGATCTGGGTATAGGGCCTGTCAACCGGCCTGGCCCTAGGGCTTTCGGTCAGCGAACAGCTCCCCATGATGGGGCGCGATCCCGCGCTCAGTGTTTGAAATGGCCTGCTGAGTAGCGCTAAGCTCAGGGCTTGAGGAAGAGGAGGTCGAGGTGAAACTGAGGATCGCGGAGGAAGAGTATCGCTCGCGGATCGAGCGGGTCCGACAGCGGCTGGATGAGCGCGGTGCCGACCGCCTTGTGCTCTTCAGCGCCAAGCGGATCGCCTGGCTCTGTGGGTATCATCTCTTGGCGACCGAGCGGCCCGTGGCCCTGATCGTCGATAAGAACCGAGCCAGCGCCTTTGTCCCCCGACTCGAGCTGGAAGCGGCCCAGAGCCAGCCACTGATCGATGAGGTCCATCACTACTTCGAGTATCCCGGCGCGGAGCCGCCGCTCAAGCTCCTCGCCAACTTACTCAGAGGGGCCAAGCGGATCATAGCCGATAGCGACGGCTATCCCGGGCTCTGGGGCTATGAAGGGCCGAGGCTCTCCGAGCTCGTCAAAGCGGAGGTTAAGGTCGAGCCGAAGCTTATCGACGACCTCTGGCTAGTGAAGAGCCCGGGGGAGATCGCGCTGATCCGGGAATCGGCCAAGTGGGGGGCCCTGGCCCACCGCCGCCTCCAGGAGCTCGTCCGGGTGGGAATGAGCGAGATCGAGCTCGGCCTCCGCGCAAGCTACGAGGCGAGCAAGGAGATGCTCGCGGCCCTGGGCCCGGAATACGGCGGCCACATGCGCGGGGGCTTCCCCGCCGAGGCCGGACTGATCAGCGGCGAGCGGACGGCCCTCCCGCACGCGATGAGCCTCAATCGGAAGATCCAGCCCGGGGACCTCTTGATCACCGGCGCGAGCGCGGACATCTGGGGCTATACGAGCGAACTGGAGCGGACGATGATCGTCGGCGAGCCGACATCGGAGCAACGCAGGTTCTTCGAGATCATGCTTGAGGCCCAGCAGCTCGGGATCGACAGGAGCGGCCCGGGTGTCCCACTCGCCGAGGTCGACCGGGCGGTCCATGACTTCTTGGTCGCTCAAGGGATGGAGAAGTTTCTGAGGCATCACACCGGCCATCACCTCGGCTTTGCCCCCCATGAGCCGCCGTTCATCGACCAGAATAGCCAGGGTGAGATGCAGCCGGGGCAGGTCTTCTCCATCGAGCCGGGGATCTACATCCCCGGCCATGGTGGCTATCGCCACAGCGATACGATCCTGATCACTGAGGATGGGGTCGAGGTCCTCACGGCCTATCCTCGGGACCTGGCGAGCCTGATAGTCTGAGATGGAGCTCCGGACTTGGCTCGGGCTGCTCCTCGCCGTAGCAGCGCTATTGGGCCTTGCACGGTGGAGGCTGTATGTCGCGCTCTTCATTGCCGCGGCGTTATTCGGCCTGCTGGCCCTCTCGCCCCGGGAGGTCGGAGCGGCGTTTCTCGGGATCTTCCGCGACCCAGGAATCTTGCTCCTGGCAGTGATCGTGGCGATCATCCCCCTGATCGGCGGAGGGCTAGAGGATTCTGGTCAGATGGAGGGGCTCGTGAGGAACATGCGGATCGGCCGGAGGGCGTTCCTCGCCTTCGCCCCGGCGCTTGTCGGGATGCTCCCGATGCCCGGCGGGGCCCTCCTCTCCGCGCCGCTCGTCGAGCGCGGCGGCGGAGAGGCCGATGGAGCCCTCAAGGCCGCGGTGAATGTCTGGTTCAGGCATGTCCTCTTCCTGGTCTATCCCCTCGGGCCGGCGTTGATCGCCTCGGCCAAGGTCGCGGGCCTCGAGATCTACAGCGTGATCCCCTATCTGCTGCCCCTCTGCCTGCTCTCCATCCTTCTCGGCTACCTCTTCCTCCTGCGGAGGGTCAAGGGCCGAATGGACTATCCCGGCTCATTCTCGCCAAGAGGGTTATTGCTCCCTCTGGGAGCCCTTCTGGCCGCGCCGTTCACCGACTTGATCCTCGAGAGTGCCTTCACGCTCCCGGTGCGCGAGCTGGGGACCCTGGCCGGCGTCTCCCTCAGCCTCCTGCTTGTGGCTAGCTTTGGCCGGCTGAACTGGAGAGATCTCCTTGGGGTCGGAAGGAAGATGAGGGTCTGGCGATTCAGCCTAGTGATCCTGGGGATGTTCTTCTTCATCGGCGTCTTTCACCGCTCAAATGCTCCAGAGCTTCTGGCCGGCCTGGCCCTCCCCCCGGCGGCCCTCGGGGTGCTCGGTGGCTTCCTCTTGGGGCTGATCACGGGCCGGATCGAGGCCTCGGCTTCAATCATCATCCCCATCCTTGCCGTCGGCACGACCGGGGTGACGCTCCCGCTCTTCGCCGTGATCTTCTACAGCATCTTCCTCGGCTATGTCCTGACGCCGATGCATCCTTGCATCGCCGTCTCGACCGAGTATTTCCGCATCCCGTTAAGGGCCTTCCTAGGGAGGCTCGCCCTGCCCGCGGGCCTGGCACTCGCCATAGCCGCAGTGCTAGCGGTCCTGCTCTACTGAATGGGCAGGCTGGCTTCAGCGGTAGATCGATAGATCAAGATCAGGTTGTCCCCGTAGCGACGCTCGCGGATCAGGGCGAGGCGGCCGTAGCTCTCCTTCAGCTCCGGGCGCTCCTTCTTGAACAGCTCGACGATCACGAGGCTATCCTCATCCAAGATGGTCGAGCTCGCGAGCCGCTCCAAGGTCCGCGCCCCCAGCCCCTGGCCGTAAGGGGGGCCGATGAAGAGGAGGTCGAACTTCCTTCCCCGGCGCTCGAACCGCGCGATCGCCTCGAATACATCCAGTTGATAGACCTTGGCCCGGCTGGTCAGGCCGAGCTTGGCCAGGTTCATCTTGATCAACTGGACCGCCTCGGGGAGGTTGTCCACGAAGGTAGCCTCCTTCGCCCCCCGGCTGAGGGCCTCGATCCCGACCGAGCCGGTCCCGGCAAATAAGTCCAGGAACCGGCTCCCGGGGACGAAGTCCTGGATCATATTGAATAGGCCTGCCCGGACTTCCGCGCGCATCGGCCGGATCTGCTCATGCTCGAGCTCCAGGAGCTTCGCCCCGCCCTTCTCTCCCCCGATCACTCGCATCTTCCTTGGCTTGACCTCCTCACTTTGAGGGTAACGCCCGCGCCGCGGCGGTGCAATGGCTGTTTGTCCCCCAGCGGAGGGATGAGCTTCCCAAAAATCTCCTCAACTCTTCCACAGGATCTTCACCCCTTGGGGATATAATGAGACTAGGACCAGGGGAGGAGTGATGAGCGTGAAAAGGGCCTGGCGCTATCTAGCGGTTCTGCTGCTCTTAGCAGGATCTTTAGGGGGCTGGTCGACCGGCGAGGGCGAGGTGGCCGAACGGGCGGTGGTGATCAACGAGGTCGCCTGGGCCGGGACCGCGGCCAGCTCGAACGATGAGTGGATCGAGCTTTACAACAACACTGACCAGGATATCGATCTGACCGGCTGGCGCTTGAGGTCCGATGACGGGAGCCCGGATCTTAAGCTCTCCGGGACCATCCCAGCAAGGGGGTTCTTCCTCCTCGAGCGGAGCGACGACGAGACAATCAGCGACATCACTGCCGATCAAGTCTATCAAGGCGCCCTCACCAACTCCGGGGAGAGCCTCCGGCTCTTCGACCCCCAAGGGAGGCTCATCGACTCAGCCAATGGGGACGGCGGGCCCTGGCCGGGAGGGACCGAGGCCCAGGGGAAGCCGCCCTACGCGAGCATGGAGCGGAAAGACCCCACCAAGCCCGACGCCGATGACAACTGGGGGACTAATGACGGCCGAACCCGCAAGGGCCTCGATGCCCATGGGAATCCGATCAATGGCACACCAAAGGCTACCAACTCGGCCTTTAACCTCCCTCCGATCGCCTCTTTCACTTTCACCCCCCTAAGGCCGGTGCTCGACGCGCTCGTGACCTTCGATGGCTCCGGCTCTCATGATCCTGACGGGGAGATCACCCAATGGCACTGGGACTTCGGCGATGGGGCTATCGGCGAGGGCCAGACGGCCTCTCATAAGTATGAGAAGGCCGGGAGATTCATCGTCCAGCTCACGGTGACCGACGATCGGGGCGCTCAGGGCTCAGCAGCCAAAGAGCTCACAGTCCGGGAGAGGAATGAGCCGCCGGAGGCGGCCTTCTCCTTCAAGCCCGAGCGGCCGACCGTAGAAGATGTCGTTGAATTCACTGACCAATCGCGTGACCCAGATGGGGAGCTCGTCTCTTGGGCTTGGGACTTCGGGGATGGGGCGACAAGCCCATTACGCAACCCTAGCCATCAATACCTTGAGCCAGGGGATTATACCGTCACCCTGACGGTCACCGACGACGATGGGGCCATCGCGACCGCTACGGAAGAGCTCACCATCGCGCCGATAAACCTCCGCCCAGTGGCGGACTTCAGCTTCTGGCCTTTGGAGCCGACCACCCAGGAGGAGGTCCAGTTCACCGACCAGTCGAGCGACCCTGATGGGGAGATCGTGAAGTGGTTTTGGGCCTTTGGGGACGGCGCGACCTCCGAGGTCCAGAGCCCGTCCCATCGCTATGCCAAGAGCGGGAGATATGCGGTGACGCTGACCGTGACTGATGACCGTGGCGCGACCGATGAGGCGGTCCAAGAGATCACTGTGAGGAATGTCGGGCCGGTCGCGGCCTTCTCCATTAGCCCCGCAGAGGCCCTCACCGAGGAGACGATCACATTCGACGCCTCGGCCTCCTCCGATCCGGATGGAAAGATCGTCAAGTATGAGTGGGACTTCAACGGCGATGGCGAGTTCGAGGAGTGCGTGACCACTCCAAAGGTCACTCATGCCTACGCCGATAATGGGACCTATACTGTCAAGCTCAAGGTTACCGATGATGAGGGAGCCGAGGCCATAGCGAGCGGGGTGGCGAAGATCAAGAATCGCCCGCCCCGGGCGGCCTTCTCCTTCAAGCCGGAGAGGCCCAGCGATGCTGATACCGTCGAGTTCAGCGATGCCTCCTCCGACCCCGATGGGAGGATCGTCAAGTGGGCTTGGGACTTCGGCGATGGGGGGAGCACGAGCGAGCAGAACCCGAGCCATCGCTACCGGGACGATGGGGTCTATACCGTCAAGCTGACGGTGACCGACGATGATGGCGATGAGGCGAGCCTAACCCAAGAGGTCCGGGTGACGAATGCCGCGCCAGTCGCGGCCTTCTCCTTTAGCCCTGACCAGCCGAGAGTCGGCGAGCCCGTCCAATTCACCGATCTATCCTACGACCCCAGCCCTAGCGGCTCCATCGTCTCCTGGGGATGGGACTTCGGGGACGGCACGACTTGCCCGCCGGAGTGCGGCGCCGACAGCCGGCAGAACCCGACCCATCGCTATGAGGCCCCTGGAACCTACACCGTCACCCTCACGGTGATCGATAATGAGGGCGCGCTCACGCGGGCGACCAAAGAGATCACCGTTGCCCCTTAGTCATTCATTAGGCAAGGGCTCCGTCACCGGCGTCCCAGTCCGGTAGTAGGCCAGCAGCCGGAGCATCATCTCGTAGGTGATGATCGCCCCGCCGGCCCCCGGGACCGGCTCGCCCTTCAGGTAGAGCTCCTTTGCCCGCTCGATTTGGGCCTCCTTGATCACGGCCCTCCCCTGGGGATCATAGCAGCTCGCCGGGTCGGGCCTCATGTTCACGACATCGAGGCAAGCGACCGCCACGGGGATTGAGAGCTTCTCCACTACTTCCAGGCTCGTGAGCCCGCCGACGCGGACCTCGAATGCGGGAGAGAAGCTGGTCGCCGTCCCAGAGATGGCGTAGCGGCCCGGGGCCTGGCCGAGCGGGATCGCTAAGGTATAACTGAGCTTGAGCTCCAGAGGCGGGCAGAGCGGCTCGAGCCAGATCCACTCGTTCGGAGGGCGGAACTGGGCCCCGGCACTCTCAACCGGGGTGATCACCCAACCTGAAGGGTAAACCTCCCTTAGCCCCATCCCATTGATGCAGACCTTCGGGGTGATCCCCACGCTCACGGGATATTCCTGGCCGGGGAGGAGCTGCTCCCACGGATAAGTGAGGGCCGAGCGGGTGAGGAGGACAGCGATCGCCCCGACGGTGACCGTCTGGGAGGTCTCGCAAGTGGCTCCCTCATCGTCTGTGACCTTCAAGGTCACAAGATACTGGCCGTCACTGCGATAGCGGTGAGAAGGGTTCCGCTTCGACGAGCTTGTGCCATCGCCGAAATCCCAGAGCCAGGAGACGATCGTCCCCCCGAAGGGGTCGCTCGACCGGTCATAGAAGTTCACATCCTCAGCGATGGTCGGCTTAGCTGGCTCGTAGTTGAAGCCGCAGACCGGGGGGACATTCTTGACCCTGATCGTGGCCTCGGGGAGCGGGATCGGCGGGAGCGGGGCCCCCGAGAGGGGATTTTTCATCCGAAGCTCGCCCCCGCTCTCGAGGAGGACCGTCCCGGTCTTCTCCGCGCTGACGGCGAACGAGACTTGCCAGGTCTCGCCCAGCTCTAGCCGCTCCCGGCGCCAGATGATGGTCCAGCCCTCGGCCGGCTCGACGCTTGTAGGGAGCTCGCTCGGCTCGCCCTCATAGCGGATGTAGCCGGGGAGGCGCTCGACCAGGGTGAGCTCGCTTGCGGCCAGGCCGATGAGCTCCTCGAGTGCTTGCTCGAGGTAATCGATGAAGAAGGCCGTGGAGGAGAAGAAGCGCACGCCCTCAATTCGCGCGATCTTGGCCGGGAAGAGAGGGCTGACCATCCCGATCCCGACGATCATCGGGGCGATCCCTTCTGCGACGGCCCGAGCCAATTCGGCCTCCGGCTCCTGGCCGTGGGTGCACATCCCGTCGGTGAGGAAGACTATAACCGGCAAGGCAGTCGGCCGCCCTGAGGAGCGGAGGAGAGCGATCGCCTCAGCAACTCCAGCGGCGCAGGCCGTCCTCCCACCGGTGGCGAGCGAACCGACCACGCGGAGGAAGGCCTCTTTATTCGTCGCGGTGGCCGGAGCGAGCCCGAGGTCTGTTCGAGCAGCGTCGGCGAAGGAGACTAGCCCGACTTGATCGATCGGCTCGAGCAGCTCCAGGATCTGGGCGACGGCCGCCCGGATCTGAGTGATATCCATGGTCGCGGACCGATCGATGAGGAGGACCAGATCGAGCGGGAGCCGCACCTCAGCGGGAGCGAGCGGATCGCCCCTGATGGTGATAGTGATGGTCGCACGATCAGGTGGCCCGTAGCCTCGAGGGTTGATCAACTCCGGGCGGACCGTCTTGGAGATGGTGACCGGGCGTGAAGGCTGCTGGGCCGTCAGTGGCAGAGGCCCAGTGGCCGCCAAGGCCAGGACCAAGACCAATAAGGTCAAGAGGAGCGCGCCACTCAGCTTCATCTTCACTTAGTTTCACCTCCTCAAGCCGAGGCGGGCCCGGAGCTCGGCCCAGCCCTTAGTCCCGAGGCGGAGGCCCCAGAAGAGCCAGAGGAGGAGCGGGAAGAGGATGAGCGAGCCGAGCCCGCCGGCAAGGGCCCCGCTCCAAGCCCAAGCGGCCTCCAAGGAGGCGAGCGGAGGTCCCAGCGTTAGCTACCGCGAGATCGGCGTTCCCGTCAGGATTGAACCGGCCCGAGACGATGGCATTCGGCTTCTCCCCGACATTCACGAGCCGCTGCTCCCCGAAAGAGCCATCTCCTCTCCCGAGGAGGATCGAGAGGTTGTTCGAGCTGTAGTTCGCGACCGCGAGGTCGAGCTTCCCGTCATTATTAAAGTCTTCGGCCACTAGGGCCCGGGGAGACTCGCCTGTTGAGGCCTTCCCGCACTGATCGAAGCTCCCGTTCCCCTTCCCGCAGAAGATGGTCACAGCGTTTGCATCGGATTCAGCGACCGCGAGGTCGAGCTTCCCGTCGCCGTTGAAGTCCTTGATCGTCAGGCGGCGAGGGCGGCTCAGGCCCGTCAGCTTCGGCCCGGGGGCAAAGCCGCCATTCCCTTCCCCGAGGAGGATCACGATCTCATTGGAGTTGAGGTTCGAGACGGCGAGGTCGGCCTTCCCATCATTGTTAAAGTCTCCTAGGGCCAGCCCCTCGGGGGCCTCCCCTACCGCCGCGGTGGCCAGGGCTGGCTTGAAGGTCCCGTCCCCGTTCCCGAGGAGGAGGGAGAGGTTGTTCGAGCCGGAGTTGGCCACGACTAGGTCGATGTTCCCATCTTTATTAAAGTCGTGAGCAACGAGGGCCATCGGGTTGCTCCCCACGGCCGGTTCGCCGCGGGGCTGGAAGCCGCCCTTCCCGTCGCCCAATAGGATCGAGAGGTTATTCGAGCCGGCATTCGCGACCGCAAGGTCGAGCAGATTATCTTTATTGAGGTCGGCGGCGACGATATCGCTCGGGCTCTTGCCGACATTAACGGTCCCGCTAGGGCTGAACTTCCCGTCCCCTACCCCAAGGAGGATTGAGATGGTATTCGAATCCTGGTTCGCGACCACGAGGTCTTCCTTCCCATCGCCGTTGAAGTCCCCCCTAGCCAGGGCGGAAGGCTCGGTCCCGACCGTCGGGGCCTTGCTCGCCGGCGGTGGAGGTGGCGGCGCGGCCGAGACCGTCAGGTCCTTGCAGGCCTTCCCCTCCGCGCCCTTGTCATCCTTGACGGTGAGGCAGACCTTGTAAGTGCCTTCCTTGGTGTAGGCATGCTCGGCAGTCCTCCCGCTCCCGGTCTTCCCATTCCCGAAGTCCCAGAGATAGGCGGTGATCTGGCCGTCGGGGTCCCGAGAGGCCGAGCCGTCGAACTTCACCGTCTCATTGACCTTCGGCTGCGCCGGCGTCCAGGTGAACTCCGCTATGGGCGGCTGGTTCGGCGGCGCTACCTCAGGGAGAAAAAAAGCCCCCGCTCCCTTCCCCAAGAGGATGGTCACATCGTTGGATAGCTCATTGGCCACGACCAGGTCGGGGTTCCCATCTCGATCCTTGTCGAAGTCCCCGGAGGCGATCGCCACGGGCTTCTCGCCCACGGCGAACTTCCCCGCCACGGCCTGGAACTCGCCCTTCTTCCCTTGGGCATCCCGCCTCCCCGAGAGGATCCAGACAACATTCGCGAAGGCATTCGTCACAGCAATGTCCACCATCGCGTCTTGGTTGAGGTCCCGGACCACCAGGGCCGAGGGGGCCTGGTCGACGCGATACTTCCCCTTGAGGGTGAACTTCTTTCCTGTCCCGTCGCCGAGGAAGGTCCAGACATCATCGGATTCGAAGTTGGCCACGACTATATCTTGGATATTGTCGCAGTCCAGATCGGCGACCTCGACATCCGAGGGCCGGCGACCGGCCTCGAAGCAGACCGGAGCCTCGAAGCTCCCATCCCCTTTCCCAAGGTGGACACAGAAGTTATTCGACCCGGAGTTGGCCACCACCAGGTCGGGCTTGGCATCCCGATTGAAGTCCCCGACCGCCAGGGCCACAGGGGTTACCCCGCCTGCGGGGATAGTGGTCAGTTTCGTGTCATCGATGATGGTGAGGTCGTTCGACCCGGAGTTGGCGACCGCGATCTCTAAGGTCGCATCACGGTCGAAGTCGGCGAGCACCACAGCGGTGGGGCAGTC
>JAPWVC010000127.1 GCA_028275195.1 Candidatus Acetothermia bacterium | reverse complement strand
AAGGGCCTTGTCCTTTGTGAACCCGCCTTTCCCGTCGCCCTTGAAGGTGAAGAAGTTGGCGTAATCGACCCGTGTGCTCACGGCGGTCGCGGTCGTGGTCGTGGTCACGATCTCGGTCAGCCCACAAGCGGCCAAAGCTAGGTCCTCGATCCCGTCCTTGGTGAGGTCGCCGGCGGCGATGGCCGTGGGGATGACCGGCTTGTAGGCATCGTATTTCACGGCATCAGGCTTGCAATCAAAAGAGCCATCGCCCTTGGCCAGGCAGACGGTCACATCGTTCGAGAGCTCATTGGCCACAGCAAAGTCGTGCCAGCCGTCCCGATTGAAGTCCCCGACGGCAATCGACCGCGGATGGTCGCCGACAGGGATTCCAGCCCCAGCCCCGAGGGCCGCGCCGAGGAGAACCAGGGCCAGGGCGCTTAACAACACCGCGCGCAAGACTGATCTAGACATTACAACCTCCTTAAAGGCTTGCCGACCGCTCTCGCGCTTATGTGCCGCTCACACTCCCGATCAGCCTTTTCTGCTCGAGCGTATTCTAACTCACCTCCCCTGAGGATGTATGTAACCGAGATCACCGCTAGGCCCAAGGACGCCCCACAGCTACCGCGAGGAGGGCGAACTCCTCCTCTTTAAGGCCGAGGAGCCGATTGAGCTCGTCATCGAAGAAGGCCCCGATCGGGCAGCTTCCGAGCCCCAAAGCGGTCGCCTCGAGCTGGATGTTCTCGGCCGCATGGCCGGCATCTAATAGGATGTAACGGTAGGCCCGCTCGCCATACTTCCAGGCCGTCCGGCGATGGACCGCCGTCAGCACGAGGACAGCCGCGGCCTGAGCTAGAAAGTCCTGATCCAGGCAGGCCCTTGCGATCTCCCGCCTTAGGTCACCCCGCCGGAGGAGATGGAGATGATGCCCTAGCGCATCGTAGTGGTAGAGCCCGCGCTCCAGCCCCGCGACATTGTTCACCACCGGATATAGCTCGATCGGGGTCAGGCCCCCGGCGGTGGGGGCCGCGCGCTTGTATTCCGCGGGGCCGGTCACCCCAATCCCGTAGAAAAGGAGCCGCGCTAGCTCCTCGAGCGCGAGGGGCTCCTGGGAATACTCCCGGACCGACCTCCTCCGGCGGATGGCCTCCTCTAAGCTCATCCCGCGCGGCTCGACCGGAGGGAGGGAGATCACTTCGAGCTGGTAATCCTTATGCATCTGGGGCGCCGGCCCCCGCTCCGCCGTCCGCGGGGTAAAGAAGAGCCGCTCGCGCGTATGGCTGCTCTCCCGGTGGAACCGCAGATACTCCGCCATCTTGCCTCCTCGAACTAAGCTGAGCCATCCTACTCCTCACCGCCCCCTTCCGCCAAGCCCGGGTTGCTCGGCCCTCCCCTCCCCTATATAATGCTTTGGTGAGCTATATAGGATGGAGGTTAGAAAGGTCCAGATCACCGGTGGCTCGACCTTCATGATCACCTTGCCGAAAGGCTGGGCGGAGAGGGTCGGCCTCCGGCCCGGCTCGCCACTGCGGCTCACACCCCGAGATGAGGCCCTCATCCTTGTCCCGGAGGAGAGGGCCAGGCCAGCCAGGGCCATCCTCAAGCTCGGCAGCCAAGCCGGAGAGGCCCTGGCGAGGGAGATCATCTCACTCTACATCGCGGGGTTTGACATCATCGAGGTCCGGGGCGAGCGGATCGGCCCGGAGCAGCGCCGGGTGATCCGCGAGACCACCCGAACCCTCATCGGTCCGGAGATCGTCGAGGAGTCGGCCGAGTCCATGATCATCCACAACCTGCTTGATCTGAGCGAGGTCTCGGCCGAGAGGACCTTCGAGCGGATCTATCTGATCAGTAAGTCGATGCTCAATGATGCCGTCCGGGCCCTCCTCGAGGGGGACCAGGAGCTGGCCCGCGATGTGATCGGCCGGGACAGCGAGGTCGACCGCCTCTTCCTCATGCTCTCGCGGCAGTTGCGGATCGCCCTCCAGGATATCTTGAGGGGCGAGCAGCTCCGCCTCTTCGACCACCATGCCGCAGCCAAGCAATTGGAGCGGATCGCCGATCATGCGGTCAAGATCGCCCAGGTCGCGCTCGCTCTCGAGGCTGTGGTCCCACAGGGTCTCCGGGAGGGGCTCCAGCGGGCAACTAATAAGGTCCTTCCCCTGCTGGACGAGGCCGCTGAGGCCTTCCTTCAGCTAGACCTAGAGAGGGCCAATAGGGTGATCGATCAAGCCGAGGAGGCCCATAACCTCCTTCTGGAGGTAGCCAGGCCATTCTGGCAGCTCGATCTGGAGGGGGCCGAGCGGGCGCGCATGGCCCAAGCGCTGGGGATCATCGGCGACAGCCTCAGCCGGGTCAGCGACTATGCCGCGAACATCGCCGAGGTGGCCCTCAACGCCGCGGCCCCTTCGATCAAGGGCCGAGCCCCGGATCAGATGTAATCGGCCCGGCTCTCGACCATGTAGATCGTCCGGGCAGCGATGTTGACCGCGTGGTCGGCCACCCGCTCTAAGTCCCGGATCGAGAGGAGGAGGGCCACGGCCCCGTTCACGATCTCTTCTCTGTGGTCAGCGGAGCCGAGCAGGTCCTCGATCAGGCGGGAGACGAGGTCCCAGAACATCCGGTCGACCTGGTCATCGAGCTTCAGCACCTCTTCCGCGCGGCGTGCGTTCCGATCGTAGAAGGCCTTCAGGGACTCGTAGAACATCGTGGTGACTAGGTCGCCGATGGAGAAGAGCTGCTCATGGGCGAGGAGCTTGAGGTTCAGATGGTAGTTCCGGGCATATTGGCCGAGGTTGACCGCGATGTCCCCCACGCGCTCGATGTCGGTCGAGATCTTGAAGGCCGTGGTGATCAGGCGGAGGTCGACCGCCACCGGCTGCTGGAGCGCCAATAGGTCGATGCACCGCCGCTCGATCTCGCTGTAGAGCCGGTCGACCTCCTCATCCCCGCGGAAGAGCTCTGCGATTAGCTCCGGGTCGGGGCGCTTCAGCGCTTCTAATCCCTTCCCCAGCCTCGAGGCGACGAGGTTCCCCATCGAGAGGACCGTGTCGCTCAACTCATCGAGCTGCCGCC
>JAPWVC010000019.1 GCA_028275195.1 Candidatus Acetothermia bacterium | reverse complement strand
GCGGAGTTCGAGCTTACGGTCCGGCTCGGGACCGGCGCGGTCGGGGAGATCGAGGCGATCTCCTTCCCCGAGACCTTCCGTGAAAATGCCAGAGTGGAAATCGCTCCGGATAGGGACAGCGCCAAGATCAGCTCCCTGGATCGGCTCCACCAGGTCGAGAGCGGGGCCTCGGCGATCACTCTGGCGGTCCTGCGCCTGCGCGGGACATTCATGGGTCAGAGCTCACTGGAGATCCTGGTCGGCCGGATGAAGGACGACCTAGGGAATCCCTTCAATGTCGCCACCCAGGCGGGGCAGTTGCGGGTCTACAGCAATCTCACGCCCGGGCTGCCGGCGGTCGTCGGAGGGAGCGATAGCGTCTACGCCGGCGCGGTCGTGGAAGTGCCTCTCATCCTCACCGAAGCGCCCGACGGTCTCTCCAGCTACCGGGTCCGGGTGAGGCTGGCCGAGGGCGATCTGGCCGACATCCTCGGGGTGGTGTTCATCGCCTTTTCCGGGCAAGCCCAGGCTCAGGTGGCCGTGGACAAGAACGCCATCGACTTCTCCGCTAGCGACGACGGGGACATCGTGAGGCAGGGGGCCGCGGGGATCGTGCTCGGGCGGGTCCAATTCAAGGGCGTCCTGCTCGGGAGGACTGCCCTGAAGGTCGAGGTGGTGAGCCTGCTCGACGACCAGGGGCGCCTGATGCATCCTCTTGTAGCAGATGGGGAGCTGATCGTGGGGCAGGTCTCGGACCTCGCCCCGCCGCAGTTCTTCGAGCTGCGGCCGTTCGGGCCGGTGGGGCTCGCCCAGCCGACGATCTCCGCCCGGGTCCTCGATCCCGGGAGCGGGGTCAATCCCGAGACGCTCCTGCTGAAGGTCTGGGACGCCCGCGGGCTGAGGGAATTCCGGAAGGGGGACCGCGG
Organism: Candidatus Acetothermia bacterium; assembly: GCA_028275195.1. Classification (GTDB taxonomy): domain Bacteria; phylum Bipolaricaulota; class Bipolaricaulia; order RBG-16-55-9; family JANLFV01; genus JANLFV01. The sequence goes on along the minus strand of JAPWVC010000019.1, from coordinate 14,938 downwards.
GGTCGACTGGGACGGGGAGAGGCTGAGCGCCGATCTCGGCCAGCTTGGGGTCTCCCTGACCAGGGGCGAGGTCTTCGTCCAGCTTTGGGCCGCGGACAACTCCGGCCACCTTGGGATGGCCGCCTGGACCTTCACCGTCACCGTCGGAGGGCCTCCGCCGCCACCGGGCGGATTGACGATCGAGCAGGCGGTCGCGAGGCTCGTCCCGGGCGACCCGAGCGAGGCCCCCGACCCGGACAGGGTGATCGGGGACCAGGAGATCCTGCAAGCCATCAGCTTCTGGATCAACGGCGAGCCGGTCCCCAACACCGGCGGGCAGACGATAAATGACAGCAAGATGCTCGAGCTGATCGCCCTCTGGATCGGCTCGACCCCAGTTGCGGCCTCCTCCGCTGCTGGGGCCGGGCTGGCGGTAGGCAAGTCCGCCCTGGCGGTCGAGAAGGTGGCCTTCACCGGCTCGCGCTTCCTGGTCCAGGGCCAAGGGATCGAGAGTATCGCCGTCCGGGTCTGGGACCTTTCCGGGAGACCGGTCTTCAGCGGCCAGGCCGAGGGGAACGCCCTCTCGATCGAAGGTCCAGAGGGAGCTTGGGCGAATGGGGTCTACCTCTACGCCGTGACCGCGAGGGGGTTCGACGGCTCCCTATTCCAGAGCGAGCTCCGGAAGATGGTGATCCTGCGCTAACATCGGCGTGTGCGCGGTGACCCTCGCCCGCCATGGAGGGGTGTCTTGTAGGTATTGACCGAGGTCGAGCACCGAGGACTGGCCTCTCATCCTCAGATTGGTGGGAGCACAGCCAGGCCCTCACGAGCGAAGTCCTCGTCGAAGGCGAAGACCTGACACCCTTCAGCCTTGGCGATCAGGAAGCTGGCGCAATCGACGAGGCTGACAGTCTACCGCTTCTCCAGGAGCTCCCAAGCCCGGCGATGCAACCCCTCATCGACCCAGATGATCCGCAAGAGCCCTTCAATAGAGGAGACGAACTCGCGGAGGACCGCGAACCCGAGCCGGGATTGGATGAGAGCGAAGCTCTCGACCAAGACATAAGAGGAGGTGAGCAGCTCCGCATCCTCGCGGAGTAGCTTCTCATAGAGCGCGCGAGCCGGGCCGTGGAACTCGTCACTGGCGGAGGCTAGGGCGTAAAAGGCCGAAGTATCCACGAAGACCTTCATTGCCCGATGCTGGCGAGGTAACGGTCGTGATTCCGCGCTACATCAGGCTTGGGGTCGTGCCCCTTCCCTACGAATCCCAGCGCTTTCTCCCGCAACCTCGACCGGTCGAGCGGCGCCCCGCCCCGCTCCCCAAAGAACGCTTGCTCGATGATCCTCCGGAGTAGTTCCGAGAGCGACAGTCGCTGCTTGAAGGCCTCCTCGCGCAGCCGCTCATACTGCCTCTCCTCGAGATAGACCTGCGTTCGGACCCGTGGCAAGGGGGCTCACCTCCTGTCCCCATCATAGCACCTTGGAGCCATGGTGACAAGATGGGGAACTGATTCCTGCTGGCCCGCAATGATGGTCTAAAGCGGGCCGGCTCCTCCCGCCGATCCCTCGGGGAACGGCCCTCAGATCAAGATCAGAGCGGTTGACACCTGTGCGGCCGGGGTGTATGAATGACTCGGACATCTTGCCCAGGACCTCGAGTGGGAGATGTCCTGCCCCGTTCGATCTAGGGCCGTCGGGACGAGGGAGGTGAACCCCCATGGAGCGGGCGGTGCTGGAGAGGCTGCAGCAGTTGATCGAGCAGGCCGGGCCTTATCTAGCGGAGGCCTCGGAGCTGGCCGATCGGGCCCGGACGGCCGGGCCGGAGGACAAGCGGCTCGCGCTCGCCCTCCACCGGATCCGGGAGGAGAGCGCCGAGGCCATGGCCCTGATCATCGAGATGAAGCGCGGTCCGGTCCCGGACTGACTGAAACGCGATGCCCGAGTTCGTCCAAGTCCTCACGGCCGTCGATTCCGAAGAGACGGCGAGGAGAATAGCCCAGCGGCTTCTGGAGGAGCATCTGGCGGGCTGCGTCCAGATTCTCGGGCCAGTGGAGAGCCGCTACTGGTGGGAGGGGGAGCTCGAGGAGGCCCGGGAGTGGCTCTGCCTGATCAAGGCCCGGGCCGCGGACTACCCCAAGATCGAAGCGGCGATCAAAGAGCTCCATCCCTACGAGGTCCCGGAGATCCTGGCCTTCCCGATCGCGGCGGGGAACCCCGCTTATCTTGACTGGCTCCGGCGAGAGACCGACCGAGGCGAGGGTGGATGAAGAAAGCTTACCTCACCCCCGAGACGATCGATCAGCAAGCCCGGGGGCTGCTCGAGTCCGTCCTCCCCCTCCGCGAGCGGCACCGCTGGAGATTCGAGCCCGCCCGGGCGGCCCTCCTGGTCCTGGACATGCAGCGCTACTTCCTCGATGAGGGGTCGCATGCCTACATCCCCAGCGCAAGGGCGATCCTCCCCAGGGTGAAGGCCCTCGTCCAGGCCTTCTCGAGCCGAGGCCGGCCGGTGGTCTTCACCCGCCACCTCAATACCGAAGAGGACGCCGGCCAGATGGCCAAGTGGTGGCGGGAGCTGATCACCAGAGAGAGCCCGTTGAGCGAGCTGGTCCCGGAGCTCGTCGCCATCCCCGCTCGGCCCCTGATCCTCGAGAAGGGCCAATACGACGCCTTCTACAAGACCCCGCTGGAGGAGCTCCTCCGGGCAAGAGGGGTGGAACAGGTGGCGATCTCGGGGGTGATGACCCACCTCTGCTGCGAGACGACCGCCCGGGCGGCCTTCATGCGAGGGTTTGAGGTCTTCTTCACCATCGACGGGACCGCTACCTACAATGCCGACTTCCATCGGGCGACCTTGCTCAATTTGGCCCACGGGTTCGCCCTGCCTGTGCTAGTCGAGGAGCTCCTCGCGGCATTTGGGCTCGCGCTCGCGTGAGGAGAGGATGGCTAGGGTCGAGGTGGCGATCGTCGGAGCCGGCCCGGCGGGGATCGCCGCGGCCCTGCAATTGAAAAGGTCGGGGCTCGAGCCCCTGCTCCTCGAGCGGGGGCGGGTCGGCGGATTGCTCCTCAATGCCAACCTGGTGGAGAACTACCCCGGCTTCCCCGGCGGCATCCGGGGCGAGGAGCTGGCCCGGCTCTTCGCCCAGCAGCTCGAGGACGCGGGCGTCGAGGTCTGCCAGGAGGAGGTCCTCCGGCTGGACCATGACGGCCAAAGCTTCCTCATCGAGACGGACAAGAGGAGGGTCATAGCCCAGGTCGCGGTCCTCGCCTCGGGGACCAAGCCCAGGGAGTTCACCGACTGCCCGATCCCCAAGGGGGCAAGGCCCCGGGTCTTCTATGAAGTCTACCCCCTCCGGGAGCTCACGGGGAGGAGGATCGGGATCGTCGGGGCCGGGGACGCGGCCTTCGACTACGCTTTGAATCTCGCCTCGAGGGGGAACGAGGTCCACATCCTCAACCGCTCCGCGAGGGCGCGCTGCCTCCCGCTGCTATGGGAGCGGGCCCGGGCCTTGCCCCGGATCAGCTACCATGAGGAGACCCGGATCAACGGGATCAAGCCCTCGAAGGAGGGACTCGCGCTCGAGCTCTCTAGCCCCGGTGCGGAGTGGTCCCTCGAGCTCGATTATGCTATATTCGCCATCGGGCGGGTCCCACAGCTTGATTATCTGAGCGAGGGGCTTCGGGCGAGGCTCGCGCAGCTCCAAGAAGAGGGGAAGCTCTACCTCATCGGAGATCTCTGCCGCGGGCGCTATCGCCAGACCGCGATCGCCGTGGGGGACGGGCTGGAGGCGGCAATGAGGATCTACCAGAAGTTGAGGGAGGTCGGATGATGAAGATCCTCGGGAGGACAGGAAAGGAAGAGGTCGCGCTCGTCTACCTCGCCGAATTCGGGGAGGGGAGATTGGTCGAGTTCGTCGAGGCCCTCTCGCCCCCGCTCCCTCGGGAGGAGAAGTGGGTCCTCCTGGTCTCGACGCTGGTCGGCTGCCCCATCGGCTGCAAGATGTGCGATGCCGGCGGAGGCTATCGCGGGCGGCTCACTGAGGAGGAGATCTTCGCCCAGATCGATTACCTGGTGAAGAGCAGGTTCCCCGACGGCCGGGTCCCGGTGAAGAAGTTCAAGATCCAATTCGCCCGGATGGGCGAGCCGGCCCTCAACCCTCAAGTCCTGGAGGTCTTGGATGAGCTGCCCAAGCGGTATGAGGCTCCGGGGCTCTTGCCCTCGCTCTCCACGATCGCCCCCCGCGGGACGGACGGCTTCTTCGAGGAGCTCCTCCGGATCAAGCGGGAGCATTACCAAGGCGGGCGGTTCCAGCTCCAGTTCTCGATCCATACCACCGACCCAGGGCTGCGGGACCGGCTGATCCCGGCCCGCAAATGGGATTTCGCGCAAATCGCGGAATACGGCGAGCGGTTCTGCGAGCCCGAGGAGGGCGACCGGAAGATCACACTCAACTTCGCCCTGGCGGAGGGAGCCCCGCTCGAGGCCGATGTCCTGGCCCGTCACTTCTCCCCCGAGAAGTTCTTGGTAAAGATTACCCCGCTCAATCCCACCCATCGGGCCCGGGCGAGCGGCCTGGTCTCTTACATCGATCCCTACCGCCCGGATGCCGACTATGGAGTCGTGCGTCAGCTCCGGGCCGCGGGGTTCGAGGTCCTGGTGAGCATCGGCGAGGTCGAGGAGAACAAGATCGGGAGCAACTGCGGCCAGTATGTCCTCCGCCACCTCGAGGCCAAAGAGGCCCTCCCCGGAGGGTATGACTACTGCCAGGCCGTCAGCGAGGAGGCTGCCGCGGCCTGAGCCCGCCGGCCCCGACACTGAGCCGAGGAGTTGAGGATGCCCACCTGGGATGAGCTCTTCAAGCGGGAGGAGTTCCGCCGGAGCGAGCCTTATCCCCGGGTCAGCGAGTTCGCTCAGCTCCTGAAAGAGCGGGCGGCCCGGAGGGTCCTCGACCTCGGCTGCGGGACCGGGAGGCACCTCATCCTCCTGGCCAAGGAGGGGTTCGAGGTCTATGGGCTCGACATCTCCCCGACCGGGCTGGAGGAGGCCCGCCGCTGGCTGGAAGAGGAGGGCTTGCGAGCCGAGCTCAAAGAGGGCGACATGAGCTCTCTCCCCTATCCCGAGGGGTTCTTCGACGGGGCGATCAGCATCCATGTGATCTACCACGGCACCCTGGCCCAGATGCGGAAGGCCATCAGCGAGCTCCACCGGACCCTGAAGCCCGGCGGGCTGGCGCTCCTGACCTTCCAGTCCAGAAGGAGCTACCGCTACGGCCGGGGGAAGGAGCTCGAGCCCCATACCTTCGTCCCCGATGTGGGCCCCGACGCCGGGATCCCGCACCATTTCAGCGACCTCCGCGAGCTGGGGGAGCTGCTCGAGGAGTTCATCGTCCGCGAGCTCAGGCTGGTGGAGCGGCTCCATGAAGATGGCGAGCGCTCGAGCCACTGGGAGGCCCTGCTCGAGCGGCCTTAGGCTAGGAGCTGGGGATAACAGAAGAAAAGGGAGGGCGATGGCCGAGGTCGAGGTCCTGATCCGCCCCGCCGAACGGGAGGAGCTTGAGGAGTTCGCCGCCCGGGAGTGGGCCAGATACAATGCCGAGGTCGGGATCACCTGGGATTCCCGGCGGTATTGGCTCGCTGCCGAGCTGGGAGGCCGGCTGGTCGGGCTCGCGGCCTTCCATATCGTCGGCGGGGTCGGGCACCTCGATCAGCTCCTCGTGGCCAAAGGCTATCGGGGCCGGGGGATCGGCTCCAAACTGCTCAAGGAATTTGAAGAGCGCTGCCGGGCCGAGGGGTGCCACAAGCTGACCGTAGAGACGGCGGAGTATCAGGCCGCCGGGTTCTACGAGCGCTATGGCTTCAAGGTCGCCTGCGCCCTGCGGGATAACAAGTTCCACCGCACATGGTATCTAATGGAGAAGGACCTGGGATGCTCAAGGCTGTCCTGATCGATGTCGGCGGGACGCTGGTCGATGATCACGACTTTTACGAGCTGGCCGACCGGCTGGTGCTGGAGCTCCTGGCCGAGAGTGGGCGGCTTATCCCGAGGGAGGAGTATGAAAGGGTGGTCCAAGGCTTCATCGTCCGGCTCTACCCCAACCCCTGCCGGGCGGCACTGTGGCATCTCCTTAAGCCCGACCTGGAGGGGTTCCGCCGCTTGCAGGAGGAGCTCCAGCGCCGAAGCTCGGGCTGGAAGGCCGAGCGGCTCCAGCCCGGGGCGCGCGAGGCAATCGTGGCCCTCTCCGAGCACTATAAGTTAGCATTGGCGGGGAACCAGCCGGCCACGATCAAGGAGTTCCTCCGGGCCTCGGGGGTCCTCGAATACTTCCATTTCCAGCTCGTCTCCGAGGAGATGGGGGTGACCAAGCCCGATCCGGTCTTCTTCCAGATCATCCTCGATTCCCTGGGTGCTGAACCGAAGGAGGCAGTCATGGTCGGGGACCGCCTGGATTACGACATCTTCCCCGCGAAGCTTATAGGGCTGAGGACCGTTCGGGTCCTGGTCGGGCCCTATGCGGCTCAGGAGCCGCCCGCACCAGCCTACGAGCCGGAGCTCACGATCCCCTCGCTCGGGGAACTCCCTGAGGCCATGGGACGATTGGAGCCAGCTCAGTAGGCCCTCGCGAAGACCGCCCGCTCCTTGGCCGGGCGACCGCAGCGGATGCACCTCGCCTTCGGGGAGAGCGGCTCCTGCTCCAGGGGGATGCAGCGGTTGGTCGCCTTGGTCTCCTCCTGGATCGCCCGCTCGCACTCCGCCTCGCCGCACCAGGGGGCTAAAGCGAAGCCGTCCTCGACCGCGGCCTTGAACTCCTCATAGTCTTTGGGCTCGTGGGTGTGGGCCTCGCGGAACTCCAGCGCCCGCTTGTATAGGCTCCGCTGGATCTCCTCCAGGAGCCGCTCGGCCTCCTCCCTTAGGGCTGCCTGGGGGACGGCCCGCTTCCCCTCCTTGCCGGGGAGGTCCCTTCTCGCTAGGACCGCCTGCTCTTGGGCCACATCCTTCGGGCCGAGCTCGATCCGCAAGGGGACCCCGCGGAGCTCCCACTCATTGAACTTCCACCCCGGGGTGTAGCCCTCGCGGTCGTCCACCTCCACCCGGATGGAGCCGCTGAGCAGGGCCTTCACCTTCGCCACGGCCTCCAATACTTGGGATTTCTCCCCATCTTCATCGCCCTTATAGATCGGGACGATGATCGCCTGGATCGGGGCCAGCCTCGGTGGGAGGATCAGCCCCTGATCGTCCCCGTGGACCATGATCACTGCCCCGATGAAGCGGGTGCTCACCCCCCAGGAGGTGGTCCAGCAGTATTGCAACTGATTGTTCCGGTCGAGGTATTGGATGTTGAAGGCCCTCGCGAAGTTCTGCCCCAGGTTGTGAGAGGTCCCCATCTGGAGGGCCCGCCGATCCCCCATCATCCCCTCGATGCTGTAACTCACGAGTGCGCCGGGGAATTTCTCGCTCTCGCTCTTCCGCCCCTTGATCACGGGGATCGCGGCCTCTTCTTCCGCGAACTCGGCATAGATGTCCAGGATCTTCCGGGCCTCCTCCTCCGCCTCCTCGAAGGTGGCGTGGGCCGTATGCCCCTCCTGCCACAAGAACTCTGTAGTGCGCAAGAAGAGCCGGGGGCGCATCTCCCAGCGGACGACATTGCACCACTGGTTGATCAAGACTGGCAGGTCGCGGTAGGACTTGATCCACTTGGAGTAGAGGTGGCCGATGATCGCCTCCGAGGTGGGCCGGACGACCAAGGGCTCCTCCAGTTCTTCGCCCCCGCCGTGGGTCACCACCGCGAGCTGGGGCGAGAAGCCCCTGACATGCTCGGCCTCCTTCTCAATGAAGCTATAAGGGATGAAGAGCGGGAAGTAGGCGTTCCGGTGGCCGGTCTCCTTGAACCGCTGGTCAAGCCCCCGCTGGATCTGCTCCCAGAGGGCATACCCATAGGGCCGGATTACCATGCACCCTCGGACGGGGGCGTAATCGGCCAGCTCGGCCCGCCGGACAAGCTCGTTATACCACTCTGAAAAGTCCTCGCTCCGCCGCGCAATCTCTCCTACCATGGAGTGAAGCCCTCCTCAGGATGGGGATAGGAAGATCGGTCCCGCAAGGTGAGCTGCCGGGTGCGGCCTCGGCTTGGCTGGACTAGGTCCCCTTCCGCGACTGCGAGCGGCGGTCCCGCCAGCGCAGGACCGCCACCAAGCCGACGATCAGGCCCGCGGCCGCGACCCAAGCTCCCACTAAGATAAGCGCACCGGTCATGCTCGCTCCCCTCTGCTCCATGATACCATGAGCAACGAGAGCAGGGCAAAGACGAGCCAAGCGCCGACACCGGCAACGGCTAACTTCCAATTGAAGGGCTGGCCACTGATGAGCTGACCAATTACTAGAGCCCCAAGGGCGATATTCCCAGCATCAAGGAGCTTATCGCCTAGCTTGCCAGCCCAAACCTGCCATGGCTTCATCTCATTCGCTCCAATTCCGCGTCGGTTAAAGCTTCTTTGCGCCACTGGAGTCGGGAATTACTGTTGCTAAGCTTTCTGGGCTAGCTTCTCCTCCAGCACCCCGGGGAGGTCGGCGATCGGGACCCTTATCTGCGCCATGGTGTCCCGCTCGCGGATCGTGACCTGCCGGTCGGTGAGGGATTGGACATCGACCGTGACACAGTATGGTGTCCCGATCTCGTCCTGCCGGCGGTAGAGCCGCCCGATCGAGGCCGTGTCGTCATACATCGTATTGAACTTCGGCTTGAGCATGGCCGTGATCTCCCTTGCCAGGCTTACGATCTCCGGCCGATTGGCCAGAAGCGGGAGGACCGCGACCTTGATCGGGGCGAGAGCCGGCTTGAGCCGGAGGACCACCCTCTTCCGGCCCCGGACCTCCTCCTCATGGTAGGCATCGACCAGGCAGGCCAGGAAGATCCGGTCCACCCCCGCCGAGGGCTCGATGACATAGGGGATGAGATGCTCCCCGGACTCCTCGTCGAAGTAGGCCAGCTCCTTCCCGCTGAACTCGATGTGCCTTCTGAGGTCATAGTCGGTCCGGTTAGCGATCCCCTCCAGCTCGGACCAGCCCTTCCCAGGGAAGTCGTATTCGATCTCGTAGGCGGCCTTGGCGTAGTGGGCCAGCTCCTCCTTGGGGAGCTCGCGGACCCGGAGCCGCTCTTCCCTCAACCCCAGGGCGCGGATATACCAGTTGTAGCGCTCCTCGACCCAGTATTTGTGCCAACGCTCGTCCTCCCCGGGCTTGACGAAGTATTCGAGCTCCATCTGCTCGAACTCCCGGTCCCGGAAGATGAAGTCCCCCGGGGTGATCTCGTTCCGGAAGGACCGGCCGATCTGGGCGATCCCGAAGGGGAGCTTCTTGCGCATCGTGTTCAGGACATTCTTGAAGTTGGCGAAGATCCCCTGGGCTGTCTCCGGCCGGAGATAGGCGATGGCCGCCTCGTCCTCCACCGGCCCGACATAGGTCTTGAACATCAGGTTGAATCTCCTTACTGGGGTGAACTGGCCGACGGCCCCGCAGTTCGGGCAGGTCTGGTCCTTGATGTCATCGGCCCGGAAGCGATGCTTGCAAACCTTGCAGTCGATCAAGGGGTCTGTGAATTCGGTGAGGTGGCCGCTCGCCTCCCAGACTCGGGGGTGCATGATGATCGCCGTATCGAGGCCGACCACATCCTCGCGGTCGTGGACGATCGCCTTCCACCACAAGCGCTTGATATTGCTCTTCAGCTCCACCCCCAGGGGGCCATAGTCCCAGAAGCCCCCGATCCCGCCGTAGATCTCGCTCCCCTGGAAGATAAAGCCCCGCTGCTTGCACAAGTCAACGATATGCTCCATTTGTGATGGCTCCTTTGCGATCCGACGCGGGTCTGCTAGCCCATATTTAGCAAACTTAGCGGCGGGATGCAAGGAAGCCCGGCCGCCCCAAAGCCCAAAGGTTGATCGCCCTCTGGCGCGGCGGTATAATTAGCCAAGCTAAGGATAAGGAGGAAGCCGATGCCGGAGCGCTCAAGCGAAGCGGAGGAGAGGAAGACGGCCCTCAAGGGGCTGATCAAGCGGCTCCACGGGGGCGAGCCGCCGGACCGGCTGAAGCGAGAGTTCGCGAGGCTGATCGCGGGCCTCTCCCCGGAGGAGCTGGCCCGGGCCGAGGAGGAGCTGATCCGGGAGGGGCTCCCGCGGGAGGAGGTGCAGCGGCTCTGCGACCTCCACCTCGCCGTCTTCAAGGAGCGGCTGGAGGGGCCGAAGCCCCCGCTCCCACCGGGCCATCCGCTCCAGATCTTGGTGGAGGAGCACGAGCTCCTCTGCGGGTTCGCCGCGGACCTGAAGGGCCTCGCCCAAGAGATGAAGGAGAAAGGGGCCAATAGCGAGGGCCAGGGGAAGCTACGGGAGCTCGTCCATCATCTCCTGGAGGCGGAGAGTCACTATAAGCGGGAGGAGAATGTCCTCTTCCCTTATCTAGAGAGGCACGGGATCACCGAGCCCCCGGCGATCATGTGGCAGGAGCACGATAAGCTCCGAGGAATGAAAAAGGAGCTCGCCCGGCTCGTCGAGGCCGGGGCGGCTTCGGAGGCGGAGGAGGAGTTCGCGGCCCACCTGGCGGAGAAGGCCGCGGCCTTGGAGGAGATGCTCTCCAGCCATATCTACAAGGAGAACAACATCCTCTTCCCCGCGGCCCTGAAAGTCATCGCTGAGAGGGAGTGGCCCGCCATCCGGGAGGAGTTCGACGAGCTCGGCTACTGCTGCTTCACCCCCGAGCCGGGGGACTTCGCTGAGGCCGAGACTGGGGCTGGCGAGGCCGAGCCCATTGAGCCCGGGCTCATCCAGCTCGAGACCGGGAGCTTCTCCGCCAAGGAGCTCGAGGCCTTGCTCGATGCCCTCCCGGTGGACATCACCTTCGTCGATAAGGATGATACTGTCCGCTACTTCAACGAGCCGAGGCTAGAGGGGAGGATCTTCACCCGGACGAAGGCGGTCCTCGGGCGGAAGGTCCAGCAGTGCCACCCCCAGAAGAGCCTCCATCTGGTCAATCAGATCCTGGAGGACTTCCGGAGCGGCAAGAGGGAGGTAGCCCCATTTTGGATCAATCTCAAGGGTCGGCTAATCTATATCCGCTACTTCCCCGTCCGGGGAAAGGAGGGCGAATACCTCGGCTGCCTCGAGGTGACCCAAGACATCACGGAGATCAAGAAGATCGAGGGAGAGAAGAGGCTGCTATGAGACCGCGCGAGATCCAAGACGGCGTCTACTGGCTCGGGGCCATCGACTGGGACCGGAGGCTCTTCGATGCCCTTATCCCCCTCCCCGATGGGACGAGCTACAATGCCTACTTAATAAAGGGCAGGGGGAAGACGGCCCTCCTCGATAGCGTCGACCCGCGGATGAGCGAGCACCTCCTGGCCCAACTGGAAGAGGTAGAGCGCATCGATTATCTCATCTCCCACCATGCCGAGCCGGACCATTCCGGCGCGATCCCCAAGGTTCTAGAGCGCTACCCCGAGGCCAAGGTCCTGACCACGCCCAAGGGGAAGGGGATGCTCATCGACCTCTTCGCCATCCCCGAGGAGCGGATCGAGCCGGTCGAGGACGGCCAGGCCCTCTCGCTGGGGGATAAGACGCTCAGGTTCATTCATCTCCCCTGGGTCCACTGGCCGGAGACGATGGTGAGCTACCTCGAGGAGGCGCGCCTCCTCTTCACCTGCGACCTCTTCGGCTCCCATCTCGCCACCACCGACTTATACGCCGATGAGAGGCGGGGCTACGAGCCGGCCAAGCGCTACTACGCCGAGATCATGATGCCCTTCCGGACGGTGATCGCCCGCCACCTGGAGAAGCTAGCAGGCTACAAGATTGAGCTGATCGCCCCGAGCCACGGCCCGATCTACCAGAGGCCGGAGTTTATCCTTGCGGCCTACCGCGACTGGGTCGCCGGCCCGCCGAAGAACCTGGCCGTCATCCCCTATGTCTCGATGTGGGGGAGCACTAAGAGGATGGTCGAGCACCTCGTGGGGGCCCTGGCGGAGCGGGGGGTGAAGGTCGAGCGGTTCGACCTCGCCTCCGCGGACATCGGGAAGCTGGCGATGGCCCTGGTCGATGCGGCTACCGTCGTGATCGGGAGCCCGACGGTCCTGGGCGGGCCCCATCCCCTCGCGGCCTACGCCGCCTACCTGGCAAATGCCCTCCGGCCTAAGGTCCGATTTGCCTCGGTGATCGGCTCCTTCGGCTGGGGCGGGAAGGTCGCGGAGCAGCTCGCGGGGTCGCTCTCGAATTTGAAGATCGAGCTCCTCGAGCCGGTGATCTGCCGAGGCGCGCCGAGGGAGGCCGACTTCCAGGCCCTGGAGAGGCTGGCGGAGACGATCGCACAGCGGCATCGCGCCCTGGCTTAGCCCCGGCCAGCTAAGCTAGTTCGGGCTCGGGCGAGTAAGGAGGAAAGGATGGACGAGGATCGCCTGCATCTAGAAGCTGAATTGCGGGAATACCGGGGCGAGCGGCTCGGCTCGGTGAGGGACTTCCGGGAGAACTCGATCCGCGGGGTCCAGGAGATCGACCTCCAGCGCTATCGGCTGGAGATCACTGGGCTGGTCGAGCGCCCTCGCTCCTTCAGCTATCCCGAGCTTAAGGAATTGCCCCGCCAGGAGCGGCTCGTGACCGTCGACTGCGTCGAGGGCTGGTCGGTCAAGGCCCTCTGGGAGGGGATCCCGCTGCGAGAGCTCTTCGCCCTGGTCAAGCCCAAGCCGGAGGCCAATACCGTGATCTTCCACGCCCAGGACGGCTACACTACCTCCCTCCCCTTGGACTACCTTCTGGAGAGGAATATCATCATCGCCGACAGGATCAACGGGCTTCCGCTCCCCCCGGCCCTGGGCGCGCCCTTCATCCTCGTGGCCGAGGGGAAGTGGGGCTACAAGTGGGCTCGCTGGATCACTAAGATCGAGCTCTCCGCCAATCCCGACTACCGCGGCTTCTGGGAGAGCCGAGGCTACAACAACCGGGGGGACGCCGATGGCCCGATGTTCGAGAGCTGAATCAGGGAGCGAGGGGAGCGGAAGGGCTCCCTCAGCCCCTTCCAAGAGAACTTGAAGGAGGTTCCGATGAGATTATTCCATAGGCTGGAGGACCTCGAGCTCCCCGCCCACGACGGCGGGAAGGTCCGGCTCAAGGACTACCTCAGGAGGTATCTCGTCCTCTATTTTTACCCCAAGGCCGGCTCGCCGGGCTGCACCCGCGAGGCCCAGGAGTTCTCGGCCCGGCTGGGGGAGTTCGAGGAGCTGGAGGCGGCCGTCCTGGGCGTCTCTCCGGATAGGCCGGAGGCCCAGGCCAGGTTCGTCGAGGCCAAGGGGCTCAAGGTCCGGATGCTCTCTGACCCCGAGCTCGAGTTGGCCCGACGGTTGGGAGCAGTGGACGGGCGCGGGAGGCTCCTGCGCTCGACCTTCCTCTTCGATCGGGCCGGGACCTTGAGGTGGCGCTGGCTGGGGGTCAAGGTTGAGGGCCATGTCGAGGAGGTCTTGCAGGTCCTAAGGGAGCTCTATGAGGCCGACCGAGAGCTCAATCCGCTCATCTACACAAGGCGGGCCTGGCGGGCCATCTCGAGCGAGCCGATCCCAAAAGAGACCATCACCCGCCTCATCGAGGCGGCCCACCTCGCCCCCTCGTGCTTCAACAACCAGCCCTGGCGGTTCATCGTCGCTACCGGCGAGGAGCTGATGAAGGTCAAGGAGGCCCTCCCCGGGGGGAACTACTGGGCTAAGCCGGCCCCGGCGATTATAGCCGTCGCCTCGCACCGTGACCTGGACTGCAAACTGAGCGACGGGCGGGACTATTTCTTGTTTGGCTGCGGAATGGCCGTGGGGAACCTCATGGTCCAGGCCACCCAGATGGGGCTGGTGGCCCACCCGATCGCCGGCTACGATCCGCTGAAGGTGAAGGAGGCCCTGGGGATCCCGCAGGATTACATCCTCATCACCCTGGTAGTCCTCGGCAAGCCCGGCGATCCCAGCACCTTGAGCGAGAAGCACCTCCAGATCGAGCTCGGCCCCCGGGAGAGGAAGCCCCTGGAGGAGGTCCTGGCCTGGGGGCGGTTCGCCTTCAAGTAAGTAGTCCACCCCGCCCGGGGATTTGATCCCTCGCGGCCGAGCCGGCTATACTGCCTTAAGGATCGAATATCCGAGGGGGTGAGAGAGTGCCTTGGGGGAGCCTTGAGGTCATTACTGGTCCGATGTTCTCCCGCAAGACGGAGGAGTTGCTCTGGCGGCTGGAGCAGGTCCGGCTGGCGGGAAGGAAGGCCCTCCTCTTCAAGCCGGTGATCGATACGAGGTATGCCAAGGACGCGGTCGTGACCCACGACGGCCGGGAAGTCAAGGCCCACCTCCTCCAGCCCGGGGAGGAGTCGCTCGAGAAGCTCGAGGAGATCGTCGGAGCGAAAGCGCTAAAGGAGGCGGATGTCGTGGCCTTCGACGAGGGGAACTTCTTCTCCGAGCGGTTCCCCGCGCTCTGCGAGGAGCTGGTCGCCTTGGGGAAGAGGGTGATCGTGGCCGGGCTGGACCTGACCTATGCCGGGGAGCCGTTCGGCCCGATGCCGACGCTCTTGGCCCTCGCGGATAAGGTGGAGAAGCGGGCCGCCATCTGCACCAGGTGCGGCGGGTTCGCCACCCGGACCCAGAGGCTGATCGCCGGGAAGCCGGCCCCACTGAACGGCCCGGTGATCAAGGTCGGGGGGGCCGAGAGCTATGCCCCCCGCTGCCGCCAGTGCTATGCCGAAGAGCGAGGTGAAACCTACGGTGCGAGCCACGGCTCAGCCCGCACGGGAGAGTAGGCTCATCATCTCCCTCGAGGGGAACATCGGTGCGGGGAAGAGCACCGTCGGGGAGAGGCTCCGCTCGAGCGGGCTCTTCGACTTCCTCGAGGAGCCACTCTCCCTCTGGCGAGAGGGCTTCACCGCCAACCTCCTCCAGCGGATGTATGCCGACATGGAGAG